>CAYXQW010000092.1:0-9227 GCA_964466695.1 uncultured Bdellovibrionales bacterium | reverse complement strand
CTCGCCTCACCGCTCGTGGTCGCCGCCTCGGCCCTCGCGGGCTACATTCGCGCGCCTCTTGCGTCGTAAGAACAGAACCACGCCGATCGACAACAACACCGCCGCGCCGAGCTCTCGCAGGCGAAAGCCCAACGCCACATCGAGCGGCCGCAGCACGTAACGAGCTTTGGCCATGAGGCGTTGCCGCGCCGAGAGCTCGCCTCGCAAGAGCTCGTCCCCGGAAGCGCGCAGCCGCTCCTGCCAGGTGAGCCAGGCGAGAAAACGCGGAGCGAGCAAGCGCGGAAGCTCGGGCTCGCCACGCGCGAGCAAGCGCTCGCGCTCGCTCGGGGTGAGCCGCTCGAGCTCCGGCCAACGCAAAGAGAGCTTCGCCACCGGCGCTTGATCCTCGAGCCACGCGGCATAGAGCCGCGCGCGCTCCTCTTTGCCCACCTCGTCGAACCAGCGCTCGATGTTCTCCTGCTCGACCGCGTCGCGCGAGCGCCAGAAGGCGAGCACGCGCACGGGCCTCAAGGCGTCGACCTCGAGGCCATCTTTGTGCGCCTGCACATAGCGGCGGTGATCGGCGTCCAAGCTCGCAAGATACGCCGCGAGCGCCCGCTGCCGCGAGGACTCGTCGAGCAGATCCCACCACCTGTCGATCTCCCGCTGCATCCACGGCGGCTGCACGAGGAGCCAAAGCTCGGTCATGACCCACGGCCGATCACGCGCCGCGAGCTTGTCTACCGCCTGCAAGAGCCACCGCCCTCGCTCGGGCTTCGGCACGTAGCTAGGCCAAGCACGCAGCAAGCGCTCGCGCTCTTTACGCTCGAGGCTCGTCCAAAACGCGAGCCACAGCGCCTCGCGCTCGGCGGCGGCGCGCGCAAAGAACGCCTCGAGCGCCGCCGCAAGCGCGCTCTCGTCGCGCAGCTTCTCTGTGACCTCGCGCTCGAGCCGCGTCGGGTGCGTGACGCTGCCAGCGCCTTCGCGCGCGAGCGCAAAAGCCGCGACCACGTCGGCGCGCACCTCGGCCTTCTTGCAGACATTCACCGGGGTGGCCGTGCCCGCGTCCGTCACCGCCTCGACGAGGTACGAGACCCCGCGCGCGAGCGCCGCGTGCGACGGGCGATCATCGATCTCGTGCGTGCCCGCGGGCACCTCGCGCACCAGCACGTCGCCCTCGTCCGTGCGCCGCAAGACGCGGTACCTCTTTGCCACGGGGAGCGCGAGCTCCTCGACCCACGCCTCGATGAGCTCGCGCGCCCGAGGCTCGGCATAAAGCTCGCTCCTCGACGGCGAAAAGCGCACCCGCACGCGATCCCCGTCACGATAGAACGAAGGCGAGGAGCTGCTCGTCGCCGCGAGCGCGGCGCTCGTGGCGAACACGGGCTCGGTCGTCCTCGGCAACAAGGTCGCGCGCACGGTGAGCCCCCCGCCCTCGACCCCGAAGGCGCTCACGGGCACCAAGCTATAACGCGGCGGCACGAGCCCCGGCCCCACGTCCTCGAGCTCGCCCGAGAGGCTCGAGCGCCCGGGGGCAAGCTCGGCGATGAGCGTGCGCTCGGCGCCGAGCGCCCCGAGCTGCTCTTTGGCGCGCGCCTTCGCCGCGGCCTCATCGCCCGTCTCGCACACAAAGAGCCGCGTCAAGAAGTCGACGCTCTCGGCCCTGTCCTCTTGCAGATAGACGCGCAGCACAGAGGGGGCCGAAGCCGGGCTCGGCGCCGGCCACGCGAGCCGCGCCTCTGCCTTCGCCTCGTCGCTCTTCGCGATCATGAGCACGGTGAGCGACCCCGAAAGCGCCGCGGGCGCCTCCTGCATGCGACGCGCGGCCGCGTCGAGCCGCGCGAGGCGCGCCCGCGCCGCGGCGGTGGTCGCGATCAAGCTCTTGGTCGGCACCTCGGCCTCGAACCCGATGTGGACCCCGACCTCCTCGGCCTCCGCGATGAGGTCGAGCACCCGCCCGAGCGCGATCTCGAGCCGCATGAAGTCGCTGAGCTGATCGGCGAGGGGCTTGCCGCCACCGCGACGGCGCGCGACCAAGCGTTCGGCGCGCGCGAGCTCTGTGAGCGCCTCGTCGATGTCGTCGAGGGCGGTGTCGGGATCGATCACCCGCATGCGCGCCGGCCGCGCGCGCGAGAACACATCGACGATGTCGTCGGCCTGACCGAGCAGGCGCGCGAGCGCATCGACATAGGCGCGCAAGGGCGCGCGCACCTCCCCGAGCTGCTCCGCGCGGGCGAGGCGCGCGAGGGCGTCTATGGCCTCGGCGTTGTAAGCCCGCGCCACGGCGGGCAAGGTGTCCTCGGCGAGCCGCGCCCCGAGGCTCTGCCAGATCCGCGCGAACACCTCGGTGGCGGCCTGCGGCACGGGCGTGCTCGGCGTAGTCCCGTCCGCCGCCGCGGCCTCGATGGTCTTGCGCGCGGCCGCGTCGAGCTCGATTGTGGCCAGGCGATGCAGATCGATAGCCGCCTCCACCGTGGTGGCCACCCGCTGCAAGCTGCCTACGCGACCGAGCCGCTCCCCCTCGAGCGGTGCCGCCCAAAGATCGAGGCCATGCAAAAACACGATCGCCAAAGCCAGATACGACCCCGCATAAATACCTGCGCGCGTTATAATCATGACGAGAGTTTTCGCGGACGGGGTCGTCGGGCGTCAAGCCCCGCGCCACACCGCGAAAATCGCAAGTCGCCCTCGAGACGACTATTGACTTTGTGCCTACAAAGAGGCACACGTCGCCGCCTGAGGGCCGAAGTCAGCGGCCTTTTGAAACGCCTCTCTTGGAGGGGTGAGAGCATGCAAGCAAAAACTCGTGCATCGTGGGCTCAACGCCGCAATCGCGCGCGCGAAGCCGACGACCCGCTCAGTAAAGCCGCAGCTCTCCCTCCCTCCTCGCGTGCGCGTCTCGATTCTTCTTCGATCCATAAACCTTTCCCGGCAGCCCGAATATGAACGACGACGCCAAACCTCCGTCTTATCCTGCACCCTCACGCTCGCCTACGAGCCTCGACCCGCGAAGGGGCGCGCGACCATGCAACTAGCCGACCCCATCGAACCCTTGCCGGTACCCGCTCCGAGAGGGGTAACGGCGCGCGCGTACTACTTCCCCGAGGTCGCGGACGAAGACTGGTACGACTGGCGGTGGCAGCTTCAAAACCGCATCACCACGCTCGAGGAGTTGTCGCGACTGTTGCCATTCCCGCCAAAAGAGTGGCTCGTAAAGCGCGAGATCCTGCGCGACTTCAGGATGGGGATCACGCCCTACTTCCTCTCGCTCATCGATCCTGACGACCCGCACGATCCCATCATGCGCCAGGCCGTCCCCACCACCGAGGAGTACACCTACCGGCACCTCGGCGACGAAGACCCGCTGCACGAGGAGGCCTCCTCCCCCGTGCCGGGCCTCACTCACCGCTACCCCGACCGCGCGCTCATGGTGCTCTCGAACTCCTGCGCGATGTACTGCCGCTACTGCACGCGCAAGCGCATCATGCACGAGGACGCCGCCCCCGACGTGCAGATAGAGCAGATGATCGACTACGTCGCGCGCACCAAGACGATCCGCGACGTCGTGCTCTCGGGCGGAGACCCCCTCACCTTCAGCACGACCAAGCTCGAGGGCATCTTGCGCAAGCTGCGAGCGATCGAGCACCTCGAGATCATCCGCATCGGCTCGCGCACGCCCTCGACCTTGCCCATGCGCATCGACGACGAGCTCGTCGACATGCTGCAGAGGTATCACCCGATCTGGATGAGCGTGCACTTCTCGCACCCGCGCGAGTGCACGCCCGAGGCGGCGCGCGCCTGCGACAAGCTCACCCGCGCCGGCATCCCCGTAAACAGCCAGACCGTGCTCTTAAAGGGCATCAACGATAACGCCGACACCATCAAGGAGCTCATGCACGCGCTGCTCAAGATGCGCGTGCGCCCCTACTATCTCTATCAGTGCGACCCGGTGCGTGGCGCCGAGCACTTCCGCACCACCATCAAGACCGGCATCGACATCATCGCGGCGCTGCGCGGGCACACCTCCGGCCTCGCCCTCCCGACCTACGTCATCGACGCGCCGGGCGGCGGCGGCAAGATCCCGATCGGCCCAGAGTACCTCGTGAGCTACGACCAAGGCACGGGCAAGGCGGTGCTGCGTAACTACAACGGCGACCTCTATCACTACGACGAGCCTACGATGCTCGCCGAGAGCAAGCTAGATCAACCCATCCCCATCACCAGTCGCACCCGGCGGCCGCGGCGCAGCCACCTTAAATGAAGATCGGTATCGCCTATGATCTGCGCACGGCGCACGCGCCAAGCGCCAACTCCCCCGACGACCAGCTCGAGGAGCTCGACAGCGAGGGCACCATCGCGGCGCTGGCCTCGGCCATAAAGGTTCTCGGTCACGAGCCGCGGCGCCTCGAGGGCGGCGCCACGTTCCTAAAGCGTGTGCTCGAAGATCCTCCCGAGCTCGTGCTCAACATCGCCGAGGGCTTCGGCACACGCTCGCGCGAGGCGCACGTCCCGGCCGTCCTCGAGATGCTGCGCATCCCCTTCACGCACAGCGATCCTTTGACCCTCGCGGTCGCGCTCGACAAGGGGGTCTGCAAGCGACTCGTCGCGAGCGCCAAGATCCCGACGCCGCGCTTCGCCATCATCACCAGGAGATCCGAGGCCGGCGCGCTCGCGCTCACCTTCCCGGTCATCGCCAAGCCCATAAACGAGGGCTCGAGCATCGGCATACGCAACAGCTCCCGCATCACCGACGCCCGCGCCCTCGCCGTGCACTTGGAGCGGCTCACCCGAGACTACGAGCAGCCCGTCCTGGTTGAGGAGTTCTGCCCCGGCCCCGAGCTCACCGTCGGGATCACAGGCACCGGCGCCGAGGCTCGCGTCATCGGCGTGATGGAGATCTCCCCCCGCAACACCCCCCTCGAGACCTTCGTCTACTCGCTCGAGACCAAGCGCAACTGGCAGCGCGACGTCTGCTACAGCGTGCCGCCGCGGCGCGACGCGGCGATGCTCGAGCGCGCGACCAGGCTCGCGCTCGACGCTTATCGAGCCCTCGACTGCCGCGACATCGGCCGCGTCGATCTCCGCCTCGACGCCAAGGGCGAGCCTATGTTCATCGAGCTCAACCCGCTGCCCGGCCTCGACCCCGTAAAGAGCGACATCGTCATCCTCGCGCGCGGCATGGGGTGGAGCTACGAGCGGCTCGTAGGCGAGATCATCGCCTCGGCGCGCAAGCGTCACGGGCTATGATGCCGGATCTGGTTCGGCTAGCATGACCCAATGACCGCCTGGGACTTTCCCATGTTCATCGTCGCAGCCGTGGCCATCGCCGTCGCCGTGGCCTACCTGATCATGCGCGACGCGAGCGCCAAGCGCCCCCCCGCCTACGAGTGCCCCATCTGCGGACGTCGCAGCCAAACCGAGGCCGCGCGCGAGTGGCGCTTCTGTCCTTATTGCGGCGCCCCCAAAGAAGCCAAGAGCACGGCGGATATGCGCCGCAAGCAGTGACAAGGCGAGACACGTTCACTCGATGACCGAGTCTCTGACCTCGATGGGCGTCTCCTGGTGATTCGAGATCTGGGGGTAGGTCGGATACCACGACCCGCCGATATTGTTCGTGATCACCGAGTCCTCGATCCGTATATCGCCGCTCTTGTCGTTGCTGACGAAGAAGATGGCGCTGCCAAACGCGCTGACCTCGTTGTGCTCGATGCGCGTCCCCAAAAGCGAGAGCGTCATCGTGTTGCCGTCGTTGTAGATAGCGCCGCCGGCGCCGCCTCTCCCGCTGCTGTCTACGGCGCGGTTGTGCGAGAACAAGCTATTGATGATGGTCCACGAGACCCCGATGCTGCTCACCCCGCCGCCGTTCGCGCAGGCGTTGCCGAAGCCCGCGGCGCCGCCGAAGGTGCAGTTGACCAAGTAGATCGGACGGTCGCGATACTGGTCGAACGCCCGGATCGCCGCGCCGCCAACCTCCGGCCCGGTGGCGACGCACGCGTTGTTGAAGAAGCGCGAGTTCACCACCTTGAGCTGCCCGCCGCGCACCCAGATGGCGCCGCCGCCGTCGTACTCGCGCTCGCTCTGCGAGTTCGCGTCGATGAACGTCAGGTTTTGGAGGGTGAGGCGCGGATGGTCCTGATCTTGGCAATGCGATGTCGTCCAGCGCTGCGCCTCGTCGCACGTGTTCATGTACAGGATGCGCGTGCGCCCCGCGCCGCTCAGCGTGACGAGCCCCTGGCCGTCGATGACGATGTCGGGGCCCGTGTCGTTACGGATCTTGGCCACCCGCGCGAGCGTGATGACGACGGGCGCAGGCCCGCAGTCGAAGGTGATGACCCCACCGAGCGCGACGGCAGCGATGAAGGCGTCGCCCGTGCAGCTCTCGGGGGTACCCGTCCCCACCACGTGATCGGGTGCCGACGAGTCCGCAAGCCCGGCGGCGGCCGGCACCGGCGAGTCGCCATCGAGGTTGCCTGCCGGAGGACCTAGAGCGGGGTTCGTGAGCGGGTTTGGGACCTCGACGGTGTCTTCCCCCGAGGCTGCGCCGCCGCAACCGAGCGCATAGAGCCCAACGAGACAAAGACCGCGCACAAATCGACACGCATGAGCCATCTCTCGAGGCTAGCGGACAGTGCGTGATCGGGCAAGCTCAGAGCAACGTACCGCCGAGCAGGAGCTTGGCCGCCTCGAAGTAGAGGAAGATCCCGAACACGTCGACGAGGGTGGCGACAAAGGGCGCCGAGGCGCTGGCCGGGTCGAGTCCGCACCGGCGCAAGACGAACGGCAGCATCGAGCCGAGCAAGGTGCCCCACGCCACCACCCCGACGATGCTCAGGCCTACGGTGGCGGCGAGCAACACCGTGTGCTCGCCGTAGCTGCCGAAGAACTTATCCCAGGCGAAGATGCGCGCGACGCCCACCAAGGCGAGGAGCAGACCGAGCGTGAGGCCCGAGAGCAGCTCGCGCCGCATGATCCGCAACCAGTCGCGCAGCCGCACCTCGCCGAGCGCCATGGCGCGGATGATGAGGGTCGAGGCCTGCGAGCCCGAATTGCCGCCGCTCGAGATGATGAGCGGGACGAAGACCGCGAGGATCACGGCGCGCGCGATGTGATCCTCGAACCTGGCCATCACGCTCGCGGTGAGCATCCCCCCGAAGAACAAGAGCGCGAGCCAGCCGCCGCGCTTGCGGATCATATTCCAGAAGCTCGTGTCGAGGTACGGGTTGTCGAGCGCCTGCATACCGCCGAACTTCTGCGCGTCCTCGGTGGCCTCCTCCTCCACAACGTCGACGATGTCGTCGATCGTCACGATGCCCTTCATCCGCCCCTCGGCGTCGACGACCGGCAGCGCGAAGAGGCCGTTCTGCTGAAAAGCCCGGGCCACCGCTTCCTGATCGAGCTCTTCGTGCACGGTTATGAGGTCTTTACTCATGAGGTCGCGCACGCACATCGACGACGACGACGAGAAGAGCTGCCGAAAAGAGCAGACACCGAGCAGGTGTTGCTCGGCGTCGAGCACGTAGGCGTAATAGATCGTCTCGAGGTAATGTCGCGCCTGCCGCTGCAAGTACCGGACGGCCTCGTCTACCCGCATGTCCGGGCGCACGCGAGCGAAGCGGGGGCTCATGAGGCCGCCGGCGTCGTCCTCGGCGTAGGCCAAGAGCGCGCTCACCTCGCGCCGTGTCGTCTCGTCGAGCAGCTCCAAGAGCTTGGCCCGCTCCTCCTCCGGCAACGCCTGCAAGACGTCGGCGGCGTCGTCGGGGGCGAGCACCCGCATCCACACCCGGCGCTGTCCCTCGGGCAGCCCGGTCAAGAGCTGAGCCTGCCCGAGCGGCGCGAGGCCCAAGAAAAATTCGTCGTCATCGTCGCGAGGCAAGAGGAGAAAACCCTCTACCCGCTCGTCGGCCGCGAGCGCCGGCCAGGCGTCACGCAGCTCCTCGAGGCTGAGGCCTTGCTGCGACTGCGTATCCTCGGTCATTTGTGCTTCGCCGACGACCGGCTCTTGCCAGGCTTCTTCTTTACGGGCTTCTCCTCGACCTGCACGGTCGCAGCGAAGACCGGGCTCTCTACGGCCTTCACGAACAGATCGTCCACTAGACCCACGGTCGCCTCGTAGATGAGCGCCTGCCGCATGCGCTCCTCGAAGAGGTCCTTGCGCGCGGCCTTCGCCTTGCCCTTATCTTGGCGTCGATCATCGACCTTGGCGATCTCCTCGTGCAGCTTCTTGTAGAGCGCGCGCACGCCGACGGCCCGCACGAGCAAGGTCGGGTCTTCGCCAATCACCCGCTCGATCTCGTCGAGCTTGCGCTGAAACTCACGATAACTCGGCGCGGGAGCCTCGGCGGCCGGCGCCACCTCGACCACCCCCGCGGCGGGCGGCGGCGCGGGGGCCTCGGCGACGGGCGCCGGCGTCACCGCCACGACCCCGGCCGCGGGCGCGCCCATCACTTGCGGGGGAGGTGAGGTGTCAGAGATCCCGGCGTCGCCGCGCCCGATAAACGCCTCGAGCTGCGCGAGCAAAGATACCGGCGCCGCGCCCGTGACCTTCGCGCGCACGCCGCCCTGGATCGACCACGCGCTCGACAAGATCATGAGGGCCATGCCGATGAGCACGAGCACCCGCACCCACCGAAAGACACCGAAGCTCTCGAGCCAGACATAAGAGGTGTAGAGCACGAGCAGAGAGCCGAAGAGCCCGAGCAAGACCTGGGCTATGAACAAGAACGGCACGGGCAGCAAGAGCAAGAGGACGCCGGCCGCCGCGAGGGCCTGCAAGAGCACCGTCGCCTGGAAGGACGCCACGGCGTAGCTCGTGCGCGTGACCTCGGTCGAGGTGCCACCGAGGATGCGGACGAGCCACCCCAACACCGGGTGCAAGATGAAGCCGCAGACAATGCCGACGGCGAGGCTTATCGCCAACGAGATTAAAAGTCCGATGAGGCTGCCTGTGAGCGCGCCGCCCAAGACCTGCGCCACGATCGACGCGGCCACCCCGCTCAAAAAGGCCCCGAGCATCAACGCCGCCGCGGCGAAGAGGCCGAGCTCGAGCCCCGTCATGGCGGCGAACGCCGGGCGCGCGACGCCGCCCTCGATCGTGGCACGCGGGCTCCTAAGAAGCCTCGGCAGCGTGGTCAAATAGAGCCGCAGCGCGTGTACGAACACCGGCAAGATCTCCACGGGGCGAGCCCCACCGTCGCGCGCAGGACGCTGGTCGACGCTCGTGCTGTGATAGGCGCTCCTCTCCGACGCAC
>CAYXQW010000091.1:6246-9285 GCA_964466695.1 uncultured Bdellovibrionales bacterium | reverse complement strand
GCATCTACGCGTGGGTGGTCACGTCGTGGTCAAGGCGCTCGAGGGCGGCGACATGCCGGCGCTCATCACCCGCGCGCGCGCCACGTATGGCAAGGTCGAGCTCTTGCGTCCCCTCGCGACGCGACGGCAATCCACCGAGATCTTTCTCGTTGGTCTCAAAAAGAGAGGCGAAGAGGATAGATGAAGATCGAGCGTGTGACTCTAGATAATGGCCTAAAGCTGCTCTTTTTGCGCACGCACGAGGCGCCCGTGGTCGCTATGCAGGCGTGGGTCGATGTCGGCTCGGCTGACGAGGATGACGAGGTGGCCGGGATCGCGCACCTGCATGAGCACATGCTGTTCAAGGGAACAGCGCGCCGTGGTGTGGGGGAGATAGCGCGTGCGGTCGAAGCCGCCGGCGGCGAGATCAACGCTTGGACCTCTCTCGACGAGACCGTCTATCATCTGGTGTTGGCCAGCGACGAGCTCGGCCTCGGCCTCGATATCTTGGCCGATGCCCTCTGCAACTCCTCTTTCGATGAGCATGAGCTGCGGCGAGAGATCGAGGTGGTGGCCGAGGAGATAAAGCGCGCGGATGATGTGCCCGCGCGTCGCGTCTCCAACGCGCTGTTCGCGCTCGCCTACGACCGGCACCCTTATCGACGCCCGATCTTGGGGACGGCGGCCTCGGTGCGCAGCCTCGACCGCGCGCACATGCTCGCGTTCTTTCGCCGTCACTACCGACCTCGGCAGACTACCTTGGTGGTCGTGGGTGACTTCGATCGCGCGGCGCTCATGCGCGACGTCGACACCTTCTTCGGCTCGTGGGCCGATGACGCTGTCGCGTCGAAGCCGCCGCGGCCGTCGCTGACACCGCCGACCGAGGCTCGCCTCTCGCTCTTGTGCGAGGACGTCAAAGAAGCCCGATTGGCCGTGGCGTGGTCGATCCCCGGCGTAGGCCACGATGATGTGGCCGCCCTCGATGTCTTGTCGGTGCTCTTGGGTCATGGCGAGTCCTCGCGGCTCTACCTCGAGACGCGCCGGCGGCGGCAGTTGGTCAACGATGTCTACGCGTACGCCTATACGCCGCGCGACCCCGGGTTGTTCATGATCGGCGCGGGGCTCGAGGGCGAGAAGATCACGGCGGCTCTCGCTGCGTTGCTCGATGAGACGTTCACGCTCCGCGAGCAGCTCATAAGCGACGAAGAGCTCGCTCGAGCGAAGGCGGTGATCGCGAGCGACTCCGCTTGCCAGCGCGAGACGGTGCAGGACGAGGCGCGCCGGCTCGGGTACTACGAGGTGGGCGCGGGCGATCATGCCTACGAGAGTCGCTATCTGCGCCTGGTGCGGCAGGTGCGCCCCGCCAAGCTCCGCGAGGTGGCGCGGCGTTATCTCGGCCGTGCGCCGTGTGTGGTGGTGCAGGTCCCGCGCGCGAGCAGCCTCGACCAGGAGACGCTCTTGGCTATCGTCGCGGCGCGCGCCGATCGGGTCGCGCAAAGGCGCGCGCGCGGCTCCGTGCGGCGCGGCGCTACTACGCGCCTCGAGCTTTCGAGCGGGGCGACTCTGCTCGTGCAGCGCTCGCGCTCGCCGGTGGTCGCCATGCGGGCGGTGGTGCTAGGTGGCGGACGTTGGGAGAGCCGCGCGACCGCGGGGCTCTCCGCGTTGTTCGCGTCGGTCTTCGGTACGGCTACCCAAGAGCTCGGCTCGCTCGCCTTGGCGCGCCAGGTCGCGCTGCTCGGCGGGAGCTTGTCGGCCTTCGCCGGGCGCAACACCTTGGGCTTGCGTGGTGAGTTCGTCCGCGAGCACGCGATGAGCGGTCTCGAGCTCTTCTCTGACGCCTTGTTGCATCCGGCGTTCGTGAACGCCGACGTCGAGCGCGAGCGGTCGGCGCTCATCGAGCGCGCGCGCACGCGCGAGGATAGCCCGGCGGTGATGGCGTTCGAGCTCTTCGCCGAGACCTTGTATCCTACGCATCCTTACGGTTTGCGCCTCGGTGGCATCGAGGAGACGCTGCGCGTGTTCACACGCGAGCAGCTCTCGAGCTTGCGCGAGCGCTTCGTCGCGCCGGACAAGCTCGTCATCGCGGTGCACGGGGATATCGACGTCGAGCGCGTGAGCGACTTTTTGGGTCGCGCGCTCGAGGATGGATCGCGCCAACCGTTGCCTGAGTCTTTGCCACGCGACGAGCCGCCGACGCGACCGCGCGATGCTCGTCTACGGCTCGACAAGCAACAAGCCCACATCGTGCTCGGCGGCATGGGGGTGACGCTCGGCGACGAGGATCGCTTCGTTCTCGAGGTCTTGACCACCATCCTCTCCGGGCAGAGCGGTCGGTTGTTTCTGGATCTTCGCGACAAGCAGGGCCTCGCCTATACGGTCGCCGCGAGCTCGGTGCTCGGCCTCGATCCTGGCTATGTCTATGTCTACATGGGTACGAGCCCCGACAAGGTCGAGCGCGCGCTCGCCGGGCTCGAGGCGCACCTCGAGGCCATGCGCACGTCGCCGCCGTCGCAAGAAGAGCTCATGCGCGCGACGAGATATCTCGTCGGAGCCCACGCCATCGATCTTCAGCGCGTGGGGGCGCGCGCGGCCTTGCAGTCTCTGGGCGAGCGCTTGGGCCAAGGTTACGATGATTATCTGCGTTATCCGGCCCGCATTCGGGCGGTGACGGCACCGCGTGTGCAGGAGGTGGCGCGGGTGTTCTTGGACCCCGAGCGTCTGGTGAAGGTGGTGGTGGGGCCGTGAGCCTTCAGGGCGTTAGGTTCTTCTTCGCCTCGGCCTCGAGGCGGCGGTCGCCGAAGCGCCGCGCGGCGAGCAGCAGCTCTCGCCAGATCGTAGGGGCTTCGGAGGGGAGGACGCCCAAGAGCTCGCGCAGCGCGGCGATGGCTTTGCGATCTCCTTGGCGCCAGGCGAGCTGCGCCTTGCGCAGGCGTACGCTCGCGTGGTCGCCGAGGCGCTCGCTCGCTTCGCGGACGAGCGGGATCGCTTCTTGGTCGCGCTCGAGCGCGAGCAGCGCGCCCGCGGCTCCGAGCATGGCCTTTACGTCGTTTGGCCTGGCCT
>CAYXQW010000091.1:0-6236 GCA_964466695.1 uncultured Bdellovibrionales bacterium | reverse complement strand
AACAAGATGGATCTGGTCGGCTACCGCAAGGAGGTCTTTGAGCGCATCCGCGGCACTGCCGCGTGTGAGGTGCAGGCGGGCGCGCATGTGCCGCGCGCGCGGGTCGTTCGGCTCGAGGTCGAGCGCGCGATCGAGCAGCGCGACGGCCTCATCGAGTCGCCCCGCGAGCGCGCGCACCTGTGCCAAGAGTTGCAAGGCCCGCGGTCGCTTCGCGTCTTTGGCCAAGACCGCGGCGAGGGTGGTCGCGGCGGCATCCAGATCGCGATCGAGCAACAGCGCATAACCCAGGTCTTGCTGGAGCTCGAGATCATCGGGCCGCGCCTTCGCGGCGCGCCGCAAGCTTACGACCGCCTCCTTGGGCTTGTTCTGGATCAACAAGGTGAGGCCGAGCTCCTTTAGGAACTCCGCGTCGCCCTGGTGCTCTTCGAGCCACGCGCGATAGACCGCGACCGCGTCATCGTAGCGGCGCGTTATGTCGTAGGCGCTCGTGAGCTCCAAGAACAAGCGCCGATCGCGGCTTTTGCGCGCGCGTGCGCGCTCGTAGGCGGCGATGGCCTCGTCGAGCTCGTTACGGCTCGCGAAGATGCTCCCCAAGATCGCGTGGGCCTCGGGGCGCTCGGGGGAGGCCGCCGCCGCGGACGAGGCGAGCTCGTGCGCGCGTTCGAGGCTACCCATCTCGAGGTGCGCGCGCGCGGTTCTCACCAGGCGGTCGTAGCTCGGAGCAGGGCTCGCGACGGCAAGCGCGAGCAAGGCGGAGGCCGCGGTGATGGTCATCTAGTACCTCTGCACAGTGATTGTGACTGGATGAATTCGTTTGAGACGGCAGCCGAGAGCTTTGCGCACAGCACGCGATTCCGCAGTCGTGGCCGTAGCCACGGCGAGGACAGCGCGGGCGAGCACAAAGGTCGCAGGCGCCGTATCGGACGAAGAACCCGTCAGAATCACTGTGCAGAGGTACTAGCCCATCGCGGCGGCGTACGCGCGTAAGCCCTCACGCATACAGGCCATCGCGCGTTTCAAGGGCTCGCCGCCGATGACGTAGGCGATGCGGACCTCGTCTGTGCCGAGCCCGTTCGTGGCGTAGAAGCCGGCGCCCGGGGCCAGCATCACGGTCTCGCCGTCGCGGCGGAAGTCGGTGAGCAGCCAGATCGCGAAGTGCTCGGCGTCACGTACGGGCAAGCGCGCCATGACGTAGAAGGCGCCCTCGGGGGTCTTTGCGCTCACGCCCGGCATCGTGGCGAGCGCCGTGAGCACGGTGTCACGGCGCGCCTGGTATTCGCGCTTGACGCCGTCGAAGTAGTCGTCGCCGAGGTCGAGCAGGGCCACGCAGCCGGCTTGCTCGAGTGAGGGCGGACAGAGACGCGCCTGGCCCTGGTGCAAGAACGCCTGCCCGATGTCGCGGTTCTTGGTGACGAGGCAGCCGATGCGTGCGCCGCAGACGCTGTAGCGCTTGGACATCGAGTCGATGAGCACGACCTGATCGGCGAGGGCGCCGTGCGCGAGCATGCTGGCGTGGCGGTGGCCGTCGTAGACGAACTCGCGGTACGACTCGTCGGAGATGACGTAGAGGCCGCGCTCTTTGGCGATGTCGGCGATCAACGCCATCTCCTCCTCGGTGAGCACGACCCCCGTTGGGTTGTTCGGGGTGCAGAGCAAGATGGCCCGCGTGCGCGGTGTTAGGCGCTCTTCGATCGCGGCGCGGTCCGGCAGGTGGTAGCCCCTGTCGGGCGGGCAGCACACCGGCACCAGGGTCACGGCGGCCTGCGCGGCGTTGCTTATGTAGTTGGTGTACTGCGGGTCGAAGCAGAGCACCTCGTCGCCCGGATCGCAGATGGCGATGAGGGCGAAGAGGATGGCCTCGCTCGCCCCGGTGGTGACGGTGATGTCTTCGCTCGTGATATCGAAGCCGAGGCGCTGATAGTAGTCGGCCATGCGACAGCGCAGCTCGGCGAGGCCGGCGGAGTGGCCGTAGCCGAGGACCACGTCGTCTTTGGGGCTCTGGGCGGCGCCTGCACAGCTCGTGGCGATCTCGCTGCCTTTGTAGCGGCTGATGGCGTCGAAGAAGGGTCGTGGCGTGGGCAAGTCGGGCTGGCCGATGTTGAGGTGATGGACCACGACTCCTTGACGGTAAGCTTGCTCGGCGAAGGGGACGAGCTTGCGGATGGGGGAGGGAGGTATCTGTGACGCACGCTTCGATGTCTTCATCTTCAACCAGCCTTCGTTTGGCAACGCTGCCGCAAACGCACAGGGGCATTTCGTTGATCTATGCCACGAGCGTCAAGGCCGGCGCAGGGAAGCTTGCGCGACGAGGGGTGAGATGCTCTGTGTTCGAGGCGGGATGAGCGGGGTTTTCAGCGAGTCGGCAGGCGGCATAACCACGGTGACTCTCGCGCGCGCGAAGGCGCGTAACGCCTTCGACGCCGAGATGATAGCGGAGCTCGAGCGGATCTTTCGCGGCCTGCCGAAGGGGACGGCGGCGGTGGTCGTGCGCGGGGAGGGGCCGGTCTTCTGCGCCGGCGCCGATCTCGCCTGGATGCAGCGGAGCATCGCGCAGACGGAGGAGCAAAATCTCGCCGAGGCGCGGGCGCTCGCGGCGATGCTCGGCGCCGTCGATGAGGCGCCGTGCCTCGTCATCGCCTGCGTCAAGGGGGCGGCTCTCGGAGGCGGCGCCGGGTTTTTGTGCTGCTGCGATGTGGTGCTCGCCGAGGAAGGTGCGAGGTTCGGCTTCACCGAGGTGCGGCTCGGGCTCGTGCCGGCGGTGATCTCCCCCTTTGTCATTCGCCGCATAGGGGCGCCGCGCGCCCGCCGCTATTTCATGACCGGGGAGATCTTCGCAGCCGAGGTGGCCGCGCGCATCGGGCTTATAGACCAGGTCGTCGCGGCGGGCGGGCTCGAGGAGGAGGTGCGTCGCCAATGCCAACTCGCGCAGCTCGCCGGGCCCGAGGCTAGGGTGAGGGCGAAGGAGCTGGTCTACGAGGTCGGGTCGCTCGCGGGCGAGGAGCTCTTGACGCACACCACCGAGACCATCGCGCACCTGCGGGTGCAGCCCGAGGCACAGGCAGGGATGCGCGCCTTCCTCGAACGCCGCGAGCCGCCCTGGTGCTCGCCGCTGTCAGATCGTCGTGACGATGGGGACGATGAGCGGCCTTCGATCTAGCTCGCGCCGCAAGAAGCGTCGCAGGACGACGCGGATCTCGTTGCCGCGACTCTCGTGATCGGCGTCTGGCCCGAGCTCGGTGAGGGCTCGCTCTACGACGACCGCGGCCTCGTCAAGGAGGGCCGTGCTCTCGCGCTCGCTCATGAGCCCGCGTGTGTGAACCTGCGGTCGCGCGACGAGCTGTCCTCTCTTGTCGAAGGTCACGGCGCACGCGACGAAGCCGGTCTCGGCGAGGACACGGCGGTCGCTGAGCAGGCCGTCGGCGGTGCTGCCCACGCGGTCGCCGTCGACGTAGGCGAAGCCCACGGGCACCGGCGCGGCGCGGCGCGCGACGACGCGCTCGCCCTCACGCTCGAGGTCCAAGGGGTGGCCATCGTCGAGGATGAAGATCTCGTCGCGGGCGACGCCAGAGGCGTGGGCCAGCTCGGCGTGGTGACACAGGTGCCGGTACTCGCCGTGGATGGGGACGAAGAAGCGCGGTCGGCACCAAGAGAGCATCGCGCGCAGCTCTTCGGCGAAGGCGTGCCCCGAGGCGTGCACGCCGCGGGCGTGGTCGTCGATGACCTCGAGGCCGAGGCGGTAGAGGTTGTTGACGACGTTGGCGATGGGTCGCTCGTTGCCGGGGATGCGTCGCGAGGAGAAGATCACGCGGTCTTTGGGCTCGAGCTTGATGTCACCGTGGTGACCGATCGCGATACGCGACAGCGTGCTGCGCGGCTCGCCTTGCGTGCCGGCGGCGATGATGGTGACCGCCGAGCGTGGGAGGCGCGAGAACTCTTCGGGGGAGCACAAGGTCCCCGGGGCGGGCGTGATGAGGCCTTGCTCGATGGCCAAAGAGACGTTCTTCTCGACGCTGCGCCCGGCCAGCACCACCTTGCGTTGCGCGGCCTCGGAGGCCGTGATGATCGATCGCAAACGGAAGATGTTGGAGGAGAAGGCCGTGACCGCCACCCGAAAGGGCGCCTCGGCTATGAGCTCGGCCAAGGCGTTCGCGGCCGCGGCCTCGCCGTAGGTGTGGCCATCGCGGCAGGCGTTGGTCGAGTCCGAGAGGAGCGCGAGCACCCCCTCGTCGCCGAGGCGCTTGAGCGTAGCCTCGTCGGTGCGTCGTTGATCTAGAGGTTCGAGATCGAGCTTGAAGTCGCCGGTGTGGATGAGCACGCCGAGCGGCGTGGTGAAGGCGAGGGCGAGGGCGCCCGGGATGGAGTGCGTCACGGGGATGGCGCGTACGGCGAGATCGCCGAGCTCTACGCTGTCGCCATCGGCCAGGCGGCGAAGCTCGGGGCGGCAAGCGGGGAACTCGCCAAGCTTGGCGCCGACGAGCCCGAGGGTGAATTTGCTCCCGTAGATGGGGACGCGCAGCTCTTCGAAGAGATAGGGGATGGCGCCGATGTGGTCCTCGTGCGCGTGGGTGAGCACGATGCCGCGTAGCTTCTCCTTCCGATCATGGAGATAGGAGATGTCGGGCAAGATGTAGTCCACGCCCGGATGATCCGTGGTCGGGAAGAGCAGGCCGCAGTCGATGAGCACCAACGAGGTGGCGGTTTCGATCGCCGTCATATTGCCGCCGATGCGACCGAGCCCGCCGAGGGAGACTATTCTCAACATTATTTTCGTACATAGCTCGAAGCGCGGCTCGTGAGCAATTCGGGTCGCCTCGCGTCGTGTCACGAAGGCGGGTATGGTTGAGGAGGAAGGGGCATTGGGGATTGGAAGAAGATCTGGAGCGTGTGTGCGGCGCGACGGCCTCGGAGGCCGCCATGGTGCAAGACTTGCCGGTTTTGCTCGTCGACGACGAGCCCGAGGTGCTCAAGGCGTTGCGGCGCACGGCGGAGCACGAGGGTTGGCCGGTGATCGCCGAGCATGATCCCGAGCGCGTCACTGCGCTGCTTCGCGAGCAGGAGTTCTCCGTCGTCGTCTCTGACTATCGCATGCCTCGCATGGACGGCGTCGAGCTGCTCATGCGAGTGCGCGAGAGGTGGCCCGACACCGAGCGGATCTTGCTAACGGCCTACGCCGACGAGGGCGCGCTCGAGCGAGGGATCAACGACGCCGGCATAAGTCGCTTCATGCGCAAGCCCTGGAAGCGCGAGGTGCTCATCGGGATCTTGCGGCAGGCGATGAGCCAGAGCCGTATTCGGCGCGAGCACGCGGTGCTGCAAGAGCGCGTGCGGAATCGCAACGAGGAGCTCGTCTACCTG
Organism: uncultured Bdellovibrionales bacterium; assembly: GCA_964466695.1. Lineage (GTDB taxonomy): Bacteria > Myxococcota > XYA12-FULL-58-9 > XYA12-FULL-58-9 > JAFGEK01 > CAYXQW01. Next base: position 881 of record CAYXQW010000091.1, on the reverse strand, counting down.
AACGAGCGGCTGCGAAGCCGCGTCGAGGCGAGCGACCAGGCCATGGTGAGCTTCCGGCGGCGCTGGGATGTCGCCCTCAACGCCATCTCTGACGCGATCATGGTGGTGAGCCTCGAGCTGCGCATAGAGGGAGCAAACACGGCCGCGGCCGCGGTCGCTGGCTGTGCGGCCGAGGCCATGGAGGGGCAGCTTTGTCACGTCGCGCTCTTCGGGGCGTCGCGACCATGCGCTGACTGTCCTCTCGCGAGCGGCAAGGGTCGCCTCGTCGTCACGCGCGCCGGGCGTTCTTCGATCTACGACGCGCGGGCTTACAAGCTGCCCGGCGTCGCCGTCTCCTCGCTGTGCATCTACCGCGACATCACGCGCGAGGTCGCCTTCGAGGCCGAGGCGGCGCAGATGGAGAAGATGGCCGCGGTGGGCCGGCTCGCGGGCGGTATCGCGCACGAGATCAACAACCCCCTGCACGGGATCTTGAGCTTCGTGCAGATAGCGCAGCGCGGCGATGTGCCCGCCGACAAGCTCGCTCGCTATCACGAGGTCATCCACGAGTGCGCGCTCCGTTGCCGCGACATCGTGCAGTCGCTGCGCACCTTCTCTCGCCAACCGCAGACCAGCGAGAAGCGCCTGCTCGATCTGCGCGAGGTGGTGGAGAAGGCCCTCGTCTTGTTCAACGTCAAGGGCGTGACGCTCGAGACGAGCTACGAGGACCTCGGTCCTTGTTGCCTCGCCAACGCCAACCAGCTCCAGCAGGTGGTGGTGAACTTGTTGCAGAACGCCGTCGACGCGAGCCCTCCCGGCGGCAAGATCTCGGTGCGGATCTCGGCCGACAACGAGGTCGTCCGCCTCCGCGTGGAGGATCAAGGTTCGGGGGTGGCCCCGGC
>CAYXQW010000090.1:0-9286 GCA_964466695.1 uncultured Bdellovibrionales bacterium | reverse complement strand
CTGCCCTACCGCCGCGAGCCGCTCGGTGCCGACGAGCCGGCGCATGAGGCGCGAGTTCTCGAGCGCGAGCAGGACCTGCGCCGCCAAGATCGACGCGCGCTCGAGATCGAAGTGGCGATAGGGCCGCGAGCTCGCGGCGCGGCTTATGTTTACGACCCCGAGCAGCTCTTCGCCCCGACAGAGAGGATAGATGATGCTCGAGCGCGCGCGCCCGAAGGCCTCGAGCTCACGGAACAAGGGGTGATCGGTCGCGCGGCCATCGAGCAACAAGGGCTCGCGCGTGGCGGCCACGTGCCCCGCGATGCGCTCCCCCAAAGAGAGGTGGATCTCGAGCTCGTCATGCTCACCCGAGAGCCGCGACGAGTACGCAAGGCAAAGCCCTCGACCTGGCTCGGACAGCATCAAGGACACCTCGTCTGCCACCATCACGTCCTTGACCACCTCGACGACGACGGCCGCGAGCTGACTCGAGTCGGCGGCGGCGATGATGCGCTGGCTCGCCTCGTAGAGCGCCGTCGAGCACCGCAGGCGCTTGCGCTCCAAGGCCTGCGCCACGCTCGCGACGAGGTCCTTGGGCGCGAAGGGCTTTTGCAAGAAATCGCACGCCCCCTCACGCAACGCCGAGACCACCACGTCGGTCGACGCGTAAGCCGTAAGCACGATCACCTGGAGATCCCCCAAGACTTCGCGCATGGCGCCGAGCAGCGCGAAGCCATCCATCCGCGGCATGTTGAGGTCGGTGACCATCACATCGAAGTCGTCGGCGCGCGCGCGCGCCAGGGCAGCATCTCCATCCTCCACCGCGGTCACCTCATACCCGGCATCCACGAGGAGCTTCTGCCCGAGCGCCAGGGTCGCGGCGTCATCATCTACGATCAGGATCCGTTCAGGCATGGCGCGTCATCCTCGCTATACTTGGTGTCCGAAGCGAATGGTGAAGGTGGTGCCGGTGGCCTCGTCGCTATCGACGAGGAGCGACGCCGACATGCGGCGCAAGAGCTGGTAGGCGATAGCCAACCGCAGATCGAGGCGCATCCTCTGGGTCTCGAGCGCGTCCAAGGCGACGTGCGGATCGAACAAGCGCGCGCGCTCGGCCTCCGTTAGGTAGAGCGACGAGATCGCGATGCGCACGAAGGCGCCCTGCTCGTCTTCACCACCAAAGACCACGATGCGGCCGCGCGCCGCGTCCTTCGCGGAGATGAAGTGCTCGATCGCACAGGCGAGCACGTTGGACATGGCGACGCGCAGATCGGCGGCCACCGCGACGACCTGCAGCCGCGAGAGCGTAATGACGAACGGCACCGCCGCCGCGCGCGGCGATTTTTTTAGCCCGTCGAGACATTCTCGAAGCAGAGGCTCGAGCGTGACGGTCTGCGTCGTCGAGCTCTCCTCGGTGCTCGCGAGCCGGCGGAAGCCCACGACCAGATCGGCGATCCGCTGCGCCGAGTCGAGCATGTCGTTGACGATGTCCGCAACCTCGGAGATCGTCTGCTCACGCTCGAGCGTATCTTCGCCCCCGAGCAGCGCCGCGGCCAACGCCACGGCCCGCGAGTCGTCGCGTTGCCGCAAGAAGCTCGCCGCGTCCTTGGCGGCTCTCCAGAGCTCGCCGGTTTGCGCCGCGTAGTCGCGGAGGACCTCGATGTTGGCGCGCATAGCCGCGAGCGGGTTGTTGATCTCGTGCGCGATGCCTGAAGCCAGACCTCCCGCGAACGCCAGCTTCTCGGCGCGCACGAGATCGGCGTGGGTGGCGAAGAGCTCCTGCACCTTGTCGTCGAGCGCGCGGTTGGCCGCGGCCAAGGCAGCGGTGCGCTCCTCGACGCGCTGCTCGAGCGAGCGCGAGAGCGCCTCGATATGCGCGAAGCCAGCGGCGTTCTCGAGCGCCGCGCCCGCCAAGGTGGCGACGTGCTCGGCCAGGCGCAGCTCCTCACCACCGAAGAGCTCGGGCAGATGCTCGTGCGTCGCGTAGAAGCAGGCCACGGGTCGACCGCGCGCGAAGATCGGCGCGCAGATGACAGAGCGCGCGCGACCGCGCTCCGCGAGCACCTCGCTCGTCATGACATCGCTCGCCACCACGGGTTTACCGAGCGCAAACGCCTTGTCGATGAGCTCGCGCGAAGCCTTGTCGTATTCCCCGCCGAGGACCTCGAGCGGCGAGGTGTCGTCGCTCGGCGCCCTGAGCACGGCCCAGCTCTCGGGCCGCAACAAGACGAGCACGGCCTCCTGCACCGCGAGGAAGATGGCCTCCTCGGTGAGCGCCGAGGCGATGCTGCGACCGCACTCGAGCACGCCGCGAAAGCGATCGAGCAGCGACGGCGTCGCCTCCTTGCTCGCCGCGCTGCCGGCCGCGCGCTCATCGAGATCGAGCGCCCACTCGGCGCCGAGGTCGAGCAGCATACGCCCGGCGACGCACAGATCTTTGTCGCCCTGCGCGTCGTCATCGAGCAGCGCGAGCTGGCCACGAACGAGCAAGGACAGCGCGTGCTCGAAGGCCGCCTTGGTCTTTACGACCAGCGCGATGCCCAGATCGAGCGCCGCCAGCGCCGCCTCCTTCTTCCCCGCGGCGGCTAGGCACAGGGCGCGCTCACGCAAGGCATAGGAGAAGTCGCGGCGCGCGCGGCGGGCGAGCTTCACCGCGCGGCGGGTCGTGCGATCGAGCTCATGCACAAGGCGCGCGCGCTTCGCGGCGTCGTAGCCCGGCGTCTGCGCGATCTGCCCCCGCAGCGCCGTCGCACGCCAACAGACCACGGAGACCGCCTCCTCCGCCCAATAACCCAAGCGCCGCCCTGCGGCTTCGGCTTCGCCGAGCGCCAGCGCCGCCTCACCGAAGCGACGCTGTAAGATGAGGCGCACACCCTCGGCCTGCATGATGACCATGCGGCTATACTCGCACGCATGAGGGTTCGCGAGCTCGGCCGCGAGCAGCTCCGTCGCCACACGCCCTCCCGAGGACTTCACCCAGAGATCGAGCGCGCGCGCGACTATGAGCACGTCGTCGATGGCCGCCCCCGCGCGATAAGCCCACTCGGCCGCCTCGGTCGCCTCCCGCATCTGACCCAGCCTATAGAGCGAGAGCGCGACACCGAGCCGACAGCGCGCCGCCGTCGCGTGATCCCCCGCGCCCTCGAGCGTGTGCGCGGCGTCGCGGAGGCGCTTGTAGGACTCTCGATATTCGGCGTTCGCGTAGCAGATCATGCCCGAGAGCTCGAGCACGAGCACCTGACCCATAGCGGAGGAGAGCTCGCGCTCGCAGCGCTCGGCGTCGCGCAGCAAGCGTGGTCTCATGACGACGCTTGGCAGCGACTCCAACAGCGACCCGAGGCACAGGTATGCCGCCGCGAGCTCTCGCGTAGGCAAGAACTTCGCGGTCAGGTTCGCGAGGAGCAAAAAGAGCCACCAGGTAAAGAGCGAGTGCGCGCCACAGCGGTGCACACGCAGGGCTTGCGCGAGCAAGAGCGAGAGCGTGTACTCTCGCCCGCCCGATGGCAAGGGCCGGCGCCGCGGCGCGACCTTGCGCAATACATGAATGACTGCCTGCCAAAAGAGCCGCGGCAAAAACAGGTAGGGGTGGCGTGGCGAGCATATCCCGAGAGTAGAGAGCGCTCGGAGGTTACGCGCGCGCGCCGCCGCCACGTCCTTGTCCGCAAGCTCGAGCTCGACGAGCCTCCCCTCTAACCGCGCGCGGTCGACACCACGCTCGGCCACGTTCAGGCCCTCCTCGAGCTGTGTCCGCGCCTCCTCGCGCCTACCCTGCCGGAGCAGGATCTCGCCCAACCCCTCGGCGATCTGCAGCCGCACCGCCTCCGGCACCCCGACGCTCGGCTTCGCGGCGAAGCGATAGTAGCTCTCGGCGACCACGGGCGCGTTGCGCGCTAACGCCTCGCGCGCCGCCTGCAAAGCATGGGGTAGCGCCGCGGTGTGCTCGCCGGCGGCGTCGAAGTGATAGGCGAGATCGAAGACGTCCATTCCCTCACGCTCGCCTCGCCTCGCCGCAGCGAGGTGCAGCGCGCGCCGCCCCTCGACGCTCACGCGCGCGAGCACCGCCGCACGCAGGCGTTGATGCACGAAGCCTCCCCGAGCTTCATCCTCGTTCACGCTTATGATTTTGCGCCGCCGGGCCTCGGCGAAGAGCGCGATGGCCTCGGCGAGCTCAAGCTCAGCCACCGCCGCCACCTCACGCAAGTCGAACTCCATACCGATGACCGCGCTCGCCGCGAGCAAGCGGCAAAGCGGCGCCGGGAGCCGCGCGACGCGATCCCTTGACCCCTCCAGCGCCCGCATGGCCGCGACGTCGATCCGCCACCTTGCGGCATGCCCGACGAGCGCCCCACCCTCGATCATGCCCCGCACGGCCTCGATCGCCTCGAAGGGGTTGCCGGCCGAAAGCCTCATGACAATCTCGATCGCCTCATCGGGGAGCCTGCTCCCGGCGATCGAGCTGCAAAGCTCGACTACCTCGCCGCGTGCGAGCGGATAGAGGGCGAGGTGCTCGCGCACGCGCAGACGGCGGAGGAGATGCCCATCTGGAACCTCCTCGGAGTGGAAGGCCACCACCACCGCCGCGTGAAGCGCCTCGTCCATGCCTCGCGCCGAGCGCGCAGCGAGCGACCCCAACAACTCGAGCGTAAGCGCATCGGTCCATTGCGCGTCGTCGAGGATGACCAAGACGGGGTGCTCCTCGCTGCCGAGCGCGCGCAAGAACGCGCGCATGATGGCGATGACCTCGGCCGCGCTCTTGTGCGCCACCACGTCACGCAAGGGCTGCGTGATGACCTCGGGAGAGGACCCGAGCGTGAGGAGCCGGTCCTTGATAACCTCACCGAGCGCCGTGTTTTTGGCGAACACGGCGCGGAAGGCGTTGACGATCCCCTCGAGCATCGCCAAAGGACGCGGCGCCCCCTCGCCTGCGGCGCAAGCTCGCAGCACCAAACATCCCCGCCCCTCGGCGGCCACCGCGAGCTCATCGAGCAGGCGCGTCTTGCCTCCCCCGGACTCGGCCTCGAGCAACGAGAGGCCGCCGTCTCCCGCCTTGGCCTGGGCACAAAACGACATCAGGCGCGCAAGCTCGGCCGCGCGCCCAACGAAGGGGGGCTCCTCCTCTATGGCCTGCACCAACTCCGAAGGCTCGCACGCGAAGGTCGCGATTATGAGATCGAGCTCGGCGAGCACCTCTGGCGCCGACTGGTAGCGATCCCGTGGCTCCTCGGCCAAGAGCCGCCGCAAAAGCTCATCGAGCGCGCGTGGGATGGTCACGCCAACGCCGGCGACAGAAGCGGGCGCACGATCGAGCAAGGCGCGGAGCACGGCACCGAACGCATACAGATCCGCGCGCGCGTCGGCACCACCCTCCATGCCCCCGCGTTGCTCGGGCGCGAGGTACCGCGCATCGCCGCGCGCGAGCGGCATCTCGCCGTTGCGCCCGAGGCCGGCATCGACGAGCACGGGCTCGGGCACAAGCTCGGTCACGATGAGGTTTTCGGGCTTGAGGTTGCGATGACACAGACCCCGCTCGTGCAGCGCAGCCAGCGCGATGAGCACTCCGCGCATCATCACGAGGCACTCGCGCGGCGATAACACCTTGTCACCTTGCAGCTCGGCGAGGCTCGTACCTTTGACGTAAGGCCGCATCCAGAAGAACGCCTCGCCGTCATCGCCCCACCACTCGAGCTTGACGAGGCTCGGATGCAAGAGCTCACGCGCGAGCTCGGCCTCACCCGCGATCCGCTCCCTGAGCCGCGGCGGCATAGCTCGTCGCGCGCACGACTTCACCACCACCTCGTGCTCGTCGCGCTCGTCCACCGCGTGCCAGGTCTTTACCCCGTCGTGGTTAGCCAACAAGAACCGCGGGCGAAAGCGTCCGGCGAGCAGCCCCTTGCTCTCCTTCCCTTTCGTGCCATCTCCCGCACCGCCTCGCATACATCACTCCCGTTTACGGACTCGCCGCCCGCTCCCGAGAAGTCATCTGCAAGGTTGGTGCCCACCCCGAAGATCCTCGAAAAAACACATATTCTCGAGCACATACAACGGTCACACGGGGCCGCGCGCGAGGTGAGGCATACTCCCGGGTAGGAAAAACCCGAGCGCTTGCCCGGCGGCGGGTCGCTGCCCCCTTTGCAATCACGACCGTTCTTGCTAGATGCTCGCGCTTCGACTCTAGACTCGAGCACGTCCCGGAGGTTTGAGATGAATTGCAGTATCTGCGGCAAGCTTCGTATGGTGGGCAGGCAGATCTCCCACTCCAACATCAAGACCAAGACCAAGCAAAACGCCAACATTCAGACGGTGCGAGCCTTGGTAGACGGTCGCGTGCAGAAGCTACACGTCTGCACGCGCTGCTTGCGCTCCGGCAAGGTCATCAAGGCCTCCTGACCTCTCGCGGTATCGACTACAAGAAATATCCATGTAACGCGGCCAAGCTCGCGAGGTCGCGCACGTCATGCGGCAGCTCGGGGAGCGACCACAAGCGTAGGCCGCAAAGCTCGTCGCTCAAGCTCAAACACGCCTGTTCATCAGCTTTGGCGAGCGCGGCTTCGTCTTCGAGGGCCGCGAGGACAGGCTCGGCGTCCTCCGCCGAGAGCATGGCGTGCACACGCGCGGCCACGGCCTCTCGCACCGCGGGCGGATAAGGAGCGGGGCGAGTGCGATTCACCACGACGGCGTGGCTCGTAAAGTCGGCCTCGCCGAGGGAGGCGAACAAGCCGAGCAGCGCCGCGCGATCACGCGCCTCGGCCGTCCCGACAAGTATGAAGGCGAGCTCCTCGGAGGCGAGCAGCGCGCGAACCTTCGCGGCGCGATCGAGGAAACTCGCGAACATGCCGTTCAAGCTCGCGAGAAAATCCAAGATCGCCTGCATGGTCTCGACGCCCACCAGGCGGCGCAAGGCGGGCGCGATGATGGCGCTGCCCATATCGAAGAGCCGCGACGCCAAGCCGCCGGTGAAGCGGTTAGGCTTGAGCAGCCATTGTACGGTGCCTTGCTCGAGGAAGGTGACCAAGCGCTCGGGCGCGCTCAAGAAGTCGCCCACGTTCTGCGATGGCGGCGTATCGACGACGATGAGATCGTATTGCCCGGAGGTGTGCGCGGCGTAGAGGTTCTCCACCGCTGCGAAGTCGAGGGCGCCCGCGAGGTGCGCGGCGAACTGCTTGTAGATGGGGTTTTCGAGGATGGCGCGCGCCTGCTTTGGGCTCTGCGCGTGGCGATCGATGAGGACGTCGAAGGTGCGCTTGACGTTCGGGATGAGCGCGAAGAGCGGGGCCGAAAGCTCGACGCCATGTGCCGCGAGCGCCGCGTGCGCGATTTCATGCACCTCGCCGTCGTCCCCCTCGAGACCGAGCGCCTCGGCCAAACGCCGCGCCGGGTCCACGGTCATGACCAGGGTGCGCTTACCCGCGGCGGCGGCGGCGACCGCGATCGCGGCGGCGACGGTGGTCTTCCCGACGCCGCCCGCCCCCACGCACACGAGGACGCGGTGCGCATCGAACAAGGAGCTCATGCCACCACCGGCCGCAAGCGCTCAGCCAGCCGCGCAAGCTCGACGAGGCCGAAACGCGGGGCAGTGAGCCGCGGCAAGCTCACCGCGTTCATGATCGCGCGCGACGACAAGCGCATAAGCTCGCGGTCACCATCCTCCGCCCTTTGCTGCCAGAGGTCCAAGGCGCGCAGGCTGCCCGTAAACAAAGGGCGCGGAGCGCTCTCGCGGAGCTTTTCGAGTGCCGCCGCAGGCAAGACCGGGAGGCGCTTGTTGATGATCATCCTGCCCATGGCCATGCCCATCTCTTCGCGCACGAAGTGATCGAGCTCGAGCGCTTCGCTCACCGGCATCTCCTCTGCGGTGAGCACGACATTGACCTCGCAGCGCGCGTGATCCCCGAGCAGGGCGTCGAGCCTGGCCGCCAACTTGGGCAGCGGGCCGTGGGGGATCATCGCGCGCACCGCCCGCGGCGTGCTCAAGAGATCGCGGAGGTGGCCCGTGGCCGGCGCGTCGACGATGATGACGTCGAAGCTCGGAGCGCCCGCGCGCTGCGGCTCGGCGTGCGCGAGGATCTTCGTGAGCAACATGAGCTCCGAGAGCGAAGGCACGAGCCGCACGAGGCCACGGATGAAACGATTCTCGAATACGGCGCGATACAGCGCCTCGAAGCGCAACACCGAGAGCGCGTACTCGTGCATGGCGTCCTCGGGGTTGAGCATGACGGCGAAGATGCCCGGCCTCACCTCGCGCGGCTCGGAGCCGAGCACCGCATCCTCGAGCAGAGCCGTCACGCGCCCCCCCTCACGCACCTCGGCGATCAGCACCTTGTTGCCGCGCTCGGCCTCGGCCAAGGCGAGGGCGCTCGTGACCACCGTCTTGCCGACGCCGCCCTTGCCGGTGACTATACGTATCCGCGCGACCATGAAGCCCTGGCCTATAGCATCCACGGCGCGCGGCGCGCGAGATGACGGCTCAAACGTTGGGCAACTTGCGATAGACCCCGACCACCACCCCGATGATCTGGATGCTCTTGAAGTCGCGACGATGAACGTAGATCGGACAGAGCCGGCTGTTCGCCGGCTGCAACCTGATGCGATCGCCCTCGGGGTAGTAGCGCTTGACCGTGGCCTCGCCGTCGATCATCACCACCACCACCTCACCGCGCTCGGCCACCTCGCGCTTGCGCACGAAGATGTAATCACCATCGAAGATACCGTCATCGATCATCGAATCACCGACGACCTTGAGCGCGAAGACCTTGCGACCATCGCCGAGCAAGACCGAATCGACCACCACCGTGCCCTCGGCGTGCTCGACCGCGAGGATGGGCTCGCCCGCCGCCACGCGCCCGAGGATAGGGATGGCCACGCCGCGATTGGCGCCGCCTAGCGCGCGCACCACGTTGCTCCCCGGGGGCGGCATGAGGGTGAGCGTACGTGACTTGCGCTCGCCGTGCGTCAAGTAGCCCTTGCGCTTCAAGGCCTTGAGGTGATCGGCCACGCCGTTGGTCGAGCGGATGCCGAGGTGCTCGCCGATCTCGCGTACCGTCGGCGGGTAGCCCCACACCGCTATGCGATCTTGGATAAACTCATAGACTTGACGCTGTCGCGAGGTAAGATCAGATGCTTCGGCCACGATTCGCTCCTCAACCGTAAAATCCACGATACGAGCGACAATACCTGAACACGCGAACAGTCGTCAAATATTTGTGCCATTACGCTCACGGCGATCGCATTCTCGAATCGCTCGCAGGCAAAAACCTTAAGAGCTCTTAAGGCGCCAGCCTTTCGTCGCTTGCGCTCCTCACTATCAGGGCCT
>CAYXQW010000089.1:6072-9317 GCA_964466695.1 uncultured Bdellovibrionales bacterium | reverse complement strand
CGCGATAACCGGGCTCGCTCTGAGCCAAGCTCCGTGGGCCGGCGACCGTAAGGAGGCGCTCCTCGCACGCGGTGACGACACGCAAGGCGCGCGGCCCGGTCAAGATCTGCAGCGGCAGCCCTCCCACGGCGAAGAGCTGGTTTACGCGAAACGAGGCGTCGGTCGCCCCGTCCTCGTGGCGCGCGTCGATGACGTCATACAGAAAACCTCCCTCTTCGTTCCAAAACCGGCGCATAAAACCCGCGCGCGCGCGCGCTAGATCCTCTTGATACTTGGGCAAGACCCGCGCCGCCATGGCGAGGGCGTTTATCCACAGCGCTTGCACCTCCACCGGCTTACCGATGCGCGGGGTGAAGATCTCGTCTTCGTACTTGGCGTCCATCCATGTAAGCTCCACCCCGGGCTCGCCGCAGGCGATGAGCCCATCGCGCTCATCGCGGCGGATACCGTAGCGAGTACCCTCGATGTACGCGCTCAAGATAGCGTCGATAGTCGAGAGGAGCTGCCGCCTATCGTGCTCCTCGGGCCGCATGCGCTCGAGCAAAGTGCCGGCCGTGACGACGAACCACAAGGAGGCGTCGACGGAGTTGTAGGCGGCGTCACCGAGATCGGTGAAGAGGTTCGGGATCATGCCGCGATCGAGCGCGCGCGCGAAGGCCATGAGGACCCGCAGCGCTTCATGATGGCGCGCCGTCGCCAGGCACAAGCCGCGCAGCGAGATGAAGGTGTCGCGACCCCAATCAGAGAACCACGGGTAGCCGGCGATGATCGAGAGGTCGTCGCCTCTTTTTACGAGATACGAGTCGACGGCGCGCAGGGTGGGCTCCGAGAAGCGGTTACGCCGCTTGGCCTCGGAGAGCTTCAGCCGGGTCGCGAGCCCCGCGGCGTTATCGTGCTCGTCTATCCCCGCGCCATCGGCGGCGAGCACGAGCGCGGCCTCACGACCGAGCAGATCGAAGCGGAAGACTCCGGGGCTCGCCAGATCTTCCGTGCCCGTAAAGCCCCGCGCGATCTCCTCCTTGTAGAGGAAGTCTCGATACCAGAACGAATCTTCTTCGTACTCGCCGTTGCTGAGCGCGACGAGCGAGGGCAAGGAGCTGTCCGGGGTGAAGGTGACGCGCGCACCGTCGCGTGTCCCATGCAAAACGAGCGGCCGCTCGCGACCGAGGTCGTGGTGACCGCGATAGGCGAGGAGAGGACGCACGTGCAACATCACGGGGCGAACGGCGCCGAGCACACGCCACGCGAGGACCACGCGCGCGGCGCCAGGCGCGATGAGCACCTCGAAGACCACGCGCGTCCCGTCGGGCAGCTTATAAGTAAAGCGCGGCCAAGGATCGACGCTGTAGTTGGCGATGCGCGAGGCGCCGTCCGGACGGCCCAGTGACCCAGGCGTCCACCCCGGCTACGAGCATCACACGACGCACCGGCGCGGCGAGGGCCGTGGTCAAGAGGCCATGATAACGCCGACGGCGCACGCCATCGGCGGTGCCCATGGCATAGCCGCCGATGCCGTCCGTCTCCAGCCACTCACCGAGCGCGGGGGTTCCTGCATGCATGCCGCGCATCATAGCGCGAGGCGTGCGCGAGAGCACAAAAGTTGTGGTCACTGGGCGGTCACGTTGGTTGATTCTGATTTCGGGACTTGGGTTCGCCGCAGTGAGCGTTCCGGCGCGCTTACGCGCGCCTCACGTGGGGGGAGCCGAAAGCTCCCCCCAAACCCCCCATCGCTACCCGAGCGAGATCAACCCACATGAGCAGTGCTATCACTCTTCGGGCGAGCTCTCAGAGGGCTCGGCGGGATCACTCGCGCCGTCCGCGAGCTCGCGCAGATGACCGCTGTCGTCGATCACCCAGACGTCGAGGCGCTCGTCGCCGTATATGCTCGCCACGGCCACGGCAGTGAAGGCGTCCTCGCTGACCGCGGGATTGGCACCCGAGGGGAGAGGGTCGGTGATGGTGCGGTCATCGCGTACGGCGGAGATCACATCGTCGTCGCTAAGATAGATGGTGTATTGGCCGTGCGGCGGCGTGAAACGAAACTCCTTGAACGTCCCGAAGGTGTCATGACCGGCGCGAAAGAGCCGCTCGGCGCGCAGCAGCGCGCGCAGGTCCTCGGAGGCCGTTTGTCGCAAGTCGGCGAGGCGCTGCTCCCGCCGCTGCTCTACCCATGAACACGTGAGAGTGATGCCCGTGACCGCGACCACGCTGCCGAGCGCGACGGCGATTATCGCCGAACGCCTGCCGCTATAACGACCTACCGGACCGCGCAACACGACGAGGACATACGCGCCGAGGACGACGCCCGCTATCGCCAGGGGGAAGAACAAGATCCCGAAGCACGCAAGAGCGAGCGCGAAGCCGCCGAAGTTGCGCACCAACCCGGCGGCGCGAAAGGCCCTGGAGCGCGACTGCTCCGCGGCGCGAGCGCTCGGCCTGACACCGGTATCGTGGACCTCTGGACATGTGTAATCTTCACCACAAGAGCAGGTGACGCGAGCACCCGCCGCAAAGCCCGCGAGCTCTATCTGATAACCGCACTTGAGGCAGGTGAGCCGCACTAAACGGCCTCTCCTTTATAACGACGGAAGAGCGTCATGTAGCTCTGCGCGACCACCTGCGCGTCGAGCCCGAGCACGCGCGCATACTCGCTCACGAACCCACGCACGTACACCGGCGCCGGGAGCTCATCGAAGGCGTGCTCTTCGATCGCCGCGATGTAGGCCCGCCGGATCTTGGTGATGGTGGCGATGTCCTCGAGGGTGCCCCGGCAGCTCTCGCGCAAGCGGCGCAGCAAGGCCCCGGAGAACTCGGTGTCGGGCGTGATCTCGATGCTCGGATCGGGGTAGAGACGTCGCGCGGCGGGTTGAGCGCCTCGCGCGCTCGTGGGCAAGGGCTCGTAGCCTCGCCCGAGGGAGATAGAGAACCTCGGGGCACGCGGCCGCAGCTCGGGAGAGCGTCGCACGGCTGGTCGCTCCGCGGGCTCGCGTGCGCGCTTTGAAGCCTCGTGTCGCGCGTCATCTTCAGGCTCTGGAGGAGGCATGAGGTCACGCGCGTCGGCGCCTGGTGGCGAGGCCTCGGGCGCGGCGTCGCCGTCCGCGCCGAAGATAGCGTCGACATCGGGCACCGGCGAGGCGTCGGGCAATGGTACCGTGCGAGGGTTCTTGTGTACGCCGTGCACCCGATACTCGTAGTGCAGGTGCGGACCGGTTGCGGCGCCAGAGCTGCCGACATAACCGATCGTC
>CAYXQW010000089.1:0-6062 GCA_964466695.1 uncultured Bdellovibrionales bacterium | reverse complement strand
CATCGGGCACCGGCGAGTCGTCCCCCGCGCAGACCACGCCGATCGAGGCCGTGGTGTCTGACGAGCCCGCGGGCACCAACACCTGCGGATAGCCGCCATCGCCGAGCGCGCGATCATAGGCCGAGCGCGCCTCGACGTCGCTGAGCGTGCGGTAGGCCTCGTCGAGCTCTTGGCGGCGACGCAGCACCTCATCTTCGTCCATCAAAGAATAGACGGCGAGCGCGTCGGGGCCGAGGTAGGAGGAGATCCGCTGATACGAAGCTTCGATCTCCTCGGTGCTGGCGGTGACGCCCACCTCGAGGACATCATAGAGAGAGCCTTGTCGAAAACGTCCACTCACGAGCTAATCCCCTAAACCCAAAGCACGCGCCACCTGCCGGATCCCCCGGCTGGCGCCGGCCTCGGGGCTGTCGAGCATGACCGGTCTTCGCCTGCGGACCGAGCGCCACACGGCGTCATCGTAAGGTATAGCGCCCAGGTATTGCATGGGGATACCGAAGTACTTGCGACAAGCGTCGCTCACGGCGAAGCCCAGCTTCTCTTCCTCGGGGTTACGCGTCTGATTCACCACCAGCTTGAGCGGAAACCGCTCGATCTCGCGGCGCAGGCGCTCGCCGCCTTGCGGATCTCGGCTCTCGACGTAGGCGACCAGATCGGCGGGGGTCTTGAGCCCGAGCCCACCCTTCTCGCTCATGGCCTCATCGATGAGCGGCTTTAAGTTCCACTCGGTCTCGATGGACTTGAGCCGCCGATAATAAGCAGCCTTGATGAAACGATACGCGTTCTCGATAGAGGTCGGCTCGGGCACCACCGTCAAGATGCCATGGTCGGCGATGAGGAAGAAATCGAGGATGTTGAAGCCCGTCCCGCCGCCGAGATCGATGATGATGCAGTCGACGTCGAGGCGCGCGATCTCACGCAAAAGACGCAACTTCTGTGTGTACTTCGGGTTCGCCGCGCCCAAGAAGTCGAGCGCGCCGCTTATGAGCCCGAGGCGCGCGATGGGCGTCGCGCAAACCACGTCTTGCAACGTCGAGACCCGCCGCTCGATGAACTCCGAGAGCGTGCGCGTAGGGACAGGCATGCCGAGGCAGGTGTGAAGATTGGCGCCGCCGAGATCGGCGTCCACGAGCACCACGCGGCGCCCGGTGGCGGCGAGGTGCACGCCGAGGTTCGCCGACACCAAGGATTTGCCGATGCCACCCTTGCCGCCGCCGACCGCGATGATATCACGGCGAGGCGCGCTGCCGCGTGGCGCGACGTCCTTTGTCATGTCTCGAGCCTCACCGCCCTCGGAGCGCGGCGAGGACATCCCTTCGCGATCAGCCTCGCTGCCCGCGAGAGACAACATCGGCGCGACGCGAGAGCCCAGGCGCTCGGGCCCGTTGAGCTCCACCGTGCCACTCCTTCATCAAACGGCTGCCACCGACATACAAAACGAGAGCAAATTCTAGCAAAGCGTGGGCTCGGAAGCCAGAAACAGGCGTGGTGTCGCGATTTCGGCGACAAGGGCGCGAGAAAAACCCGCGGCCCGTTTTTTGACCTTTGCGCGGCCGCCCCCTAAAATCCGTGAGCATACGCCCCCGGTAAGGCCGTGCGCGCGGGCTTATCGGGTCTAACATTACCCTCCCCGGGTTGTCTCCGGGGCATTACGGAGGGTGAGCGAGAATGATGACCAGACGCAAGACGAGCACGAAGACCCAACACGTCACCGCCAAAGAGGTCAGCCTCACGCACCTGCAAGAGCAGGTCGTGCGCATGCGGCGCGGCCTCAAAGCTCCCCTCGATTTGACGCTCGAGCACAAAGCTGGCGCTAACACGGCCTTGAAGGCCAAGCTGGACGAGATCGAGCGCCGCGTGCTCGCGGCGGCCGGCACCAGGCAGAACCCCACCAAGCGCAAGATCATAAGCGCGCTGCGCTCCAAGCGACGCTGATTTTTCTCGACCTCGTGGCTTGACCACTCGCCACGGTTGCTCTACCCGAGCGGTGCGCCACAATCTTGTGGCCTTTGGCCGCGGGGTCGCGATCGATGTCGAAAAGCCGCGCGCGCACCGCGAGCCTCACCGGCAAGCTCTGGCTTTGGCCAGCGCATAGCCTCGAGACGAGCACCGACACGGATCCCGAAATCGGACTGCCTCGCTGGCAGGCCTTGATGCTCGAAGCGCGTGGTGTCGTGGGCGCCGACGCCGTGGAGCGCTATCTCTCCCCCGCGCTCGCGGGCATGGACGACCCGTCGACCATCACCGACATGCCCGCGGCGCTCGCCGTCTTGCAAGAGGCGATCGCCGCGCGCTGGCCGATCGTAGTTTATGGCGACTACGACGTCGACGGCGTGTGCTCGACCGCGTTGCTCGTGGAGTTTCTAAGAGAGGTCGGCGCGAACGTCGAGTACTACATCCCCGAGCGCTGCAGCGAAGGCTACGGCCTGAATCACGCGGCCGTGCGCGAGATAGCAGAGAGGGCGAAGCTCCTTATCACCACCGACTGCGGCATAACCGCCGTCGAGGAGATCCGCCTCGCGCGCGCGCTCGGGTGCGAGGTGGTGGTGGTAGATCATCACCGGCCGGACGCGGTCTTGCCCGAGGCCAGCGCGTGCTTAAACCCGCAGCGCGAAGACTGCGGCTTCGGAGAGAGAGTGCTCTGTGCCGCGGGGGTGGCGTTCATGTTGGTGATCGCCTTGCGGCGCGCGCTGCGGCAGCGCGGCGCCTTCGCCGCGAGTCCTGAGCCCGACGTCCGCGCGTGGCTCGACCTCGTGGCGCTCGCCACCATCGCCGATATGGTGCCGCTACGAGGGCTCAATCGTATCCTCGTCGCCGCTGGCTTAAAGCGCCTCGAGGCCACAAAGAGGCCAGGCCTCCGCGCGCTCATCGAGCTTGCGGGCATCAAAGGCCCGTCGCTCACGACCGCCGACGTCGCCTTTCGTCTCGCCCCGCGCATAAACGCGCGCGGCCGCGTGAGCCACGCCAAGGAGGCCGTCGAGCTCGTCTTGAGCACCGATCACGCGCGCGCGCAAAAGCTCGCGATCGCGCTCGACGACGCCAACCAGCACCGCCGCGAGCTCGAGCGCGACACCGTGACGCTGGCGCTCGCGCGCGCCTCAGAGCTCGGCCTCGACGCGCACGCGGCGATCGTCGTCTACGACCCCGCCTGGCACCCAGGCGTCCTCGGCCTCGTGGCGATGCGCCTCGTCAACGCCTACCATCGCCCGGCCGTGGTGGTGGGCGAAGGAGGCAAGGGCTCGGGGCGCTCGATCCCGGGGCTCGACCTGCACGCGGCCATCGGCCAAGCTGGGGGCTCGCTCATCCGCTTCGGCGGGCACGCGGCGGCCGCGGGGATCACCATCGATCCCGCGCGCCTCGACGACTTTTGCCTCGCCTTGAACGCGGCCGTAAGCGCGAGCCTCGGACCGCCCCCCTATCCCGCGACCCTCGCGCCCGACCTCGAGGTTCGCGAAGAGACGCTCACCTGCGAGCTTACACGCGCAATCGATCGCATGACCCCCTTCGGCAAGGGCAACCCCGAGCCCTTGTGGGTCACACCAAACCTCGAGGTAAAAAACGCGCGCATCGTCGGCGAAGACCACCTCAAGCTCACCTTGGGTCGCGGTCGTATCGAGGCTATCGGGTTTCGCTTAAAGCACCTCTTGCCCAAGCTCACCTCGCGCGTCGACCTCGTCCACCACGTAACGCGCGATACCTACGGAGGGCGAGAGAAGCTGGTGCTGCAGATCGAGGACATCCGCGCCGCGGATAGTGAGCCTCGATGACCTCGCCGACGCACGTCGAGAAGAGCTGGCCTGCTCGGCGCGCCGAGTTGTTCTGCCCGCGACCTTTCTCCTGGCTCGAAGCAGACTGGCGAGGGCTCGCCTGGCCCTGCTGCTCGTCGTGGGTGACCACACCAATCGGAGATCTCAAGCGCCAGGCGATCTCCGAGCTGTGGAACTCCATAACGGCGCGCCGCGTAAGAGCGTCTATCCTCGCGGGCACCTTCCATTTCTGCCGGCAAAACCGCTGCCCCTACCTCCAGAAGGCCAAGGAAGGCCAAAAGCTCGAGGTGCTCGTAGAGCGAGCGACGGTGAAAGATCCGCGGCTTTGCCGCATCATCGACGAGCCGCTCGTAAAGCTCGACGACGGCCCCTTGGAATTGAACTGCGCCTACGACCTGAGCTGCAACCTCTCGTGCCCTTCTTGCCGGCGCGGCAAAATCTTACACCCACGAGGGAGTGACGCGGCGAAGCTGGTCTCGGCCATTCAAGATCAGGTGATCGTAACTTTGCCAAGGCTCGAGTTCCTCTCGGTAAGCGGCTCGGGCGACCCCTTCGGCAGCCCGGCGTTGAACCGACTGCTGAGCGGGATCGACGCGCAGAAATTTCCGAAGCTCAGGATCCAGCTCCACACCAACGGGATGCTCTTTACCCCCAAGGCATGGGGGCGTTGGCGACGCGCGCAGCCCGCCATCCAATCCGCCGAGATATCGATCGACGCCGCGACCGCCGCCACCTACGCGAAGAACCGCCGCGGCGGCGACTTCGCGGTCTTGCGCAAGAACCTCGACTTCGTCGCCGCGCTCCGCCGCGGCAAGGCTCTCTGCGTGCTCAAGATCTCTTTCGTGGTGCAGGCCAACAACTTCGCGGAGATGCCGGCCTTCATCGCGCTCGGCAAGGAGCTAGAGGTAGATGAGGTCTACTTCTCCCGGTTGTTCCAATGGCCCGCGATGGACGACGATGATTTCGCGGCACGCGACGTATGCGCGCCCGAGCACCCGCGACACAAAGACCTCCGCGCGTTGCTGCGCGACCCCATCTTCGCCGACCAGATCGCAGACCTCGGGAATCTATCCTCGTTGAGGGCCGATCCACCATAACGCGACCACCGCCAGCGCCACGAGATACCCCGAGAAGAGGTGGAGCCTCCCACGGCGGACCACCGGCATCAACGCCACGAGGGCGGCGAGCCCGAAGACCACCGCCACCACGAAGCCGAAGACCGCCTGGCTCACGACCAGAGAGTCGAAGCCGCCCTTCGCCGCCTCGAGGAGGAAGGCGCCCAAGATCGCCGGGACGCCGAGCACGAACGAGAACCGCGCGGCGAGCTCGCGGTCGAGCCCGAGCAACAACCCCACGGCGATCGTCATGCCGCTGCGGCTGATGCCGGGGGTTATCGCGATGCCTTGCGCAAGACCGATGAGCAGCGCGTCTCGCGCCCCCATCTGTGTGAGGGACCGGCCTTTTCGCGGAGCGAGCAGCGTCGCGAGCAGAACGGCGGCGGTAAAGAGCAACATCCACGCCACCATGCGCGGGCTCGCGAACATGGCCTCGATCTCATGACGAAGACCCAGGCCTATCAGCGCCGTGGGGATCGATCCGAGCGAGACGAGCAGCAAGAGCCGCGAGCCCGGTCGCTCGTAGAGACCGCGCGCATGGCCAGAGAAGAGATCGCCGAGGCCGCGCGCGCCGTCGCGCGCCATGTCGCGAAAGGCGGCGCGAAAAAACACGATGGTCGCGACGAGCGTGCCTAAGTGCAAGACCAGATCGAAGAAGACCTGCGGCTCCTCGAGCCCGATTAAGTGCTGCGCCAAGACGAGGTGGCCAGAGCTCGAGACCGGGAGGAACTCGGTCAAGCCCTGCACCACGCCGAGGAGGAGCAATTCGAGATAGCTCACTTCAGGCGCGCGCCTTCTTGGGTTTGGCGCTCGCCTTGCTCTCACCTATGAGCTGCGCCCGCAGGCGCGCCGCAGCGTCGGTGCGCTCCCAGGTGAACTCGGGCTCGCTCCTGCCGAAGTGACCGTAGGCAGCAGTCTTGAGGTAGATCGGCCGCAGCAGGTTCAGGCGCCTTATGATCTCGGCCGGCTTGGCGGAGAACTCTCGGCGCAAGGCGGCCTCGATGCGCTCCTCGGGCACGACGGCGGTGCCGAACGTATCGATCATCATCGACACCGGCTCGGCCACGCCGATGGCGTAGGCGAGCTGGACCTCGCAGCGGCGCGCGAGCTTCGCGGCGACGATGTTCTTCGCGATGTAGCGAGCGTAGTAGGCGGCGCTGCGATCGACCTTGCTCGGATC
>CAYXQW010000088.1:4581-9453 GCA_964466695.1 uncultured Bdellovibrionales bacterium | reverse complement strand
TACAAGACGGCAGGGCTGACCAACCAGCAGCTCGCCGACGTGAATGGGGTGAAGCTCCAAGACCTCAAGGACGCGCCCAAGCCCCCCGTAAAGCCCGATATCCAAGATCCCGTGCGCCTGCAAAACGAGAGCGAAGAGGCTTATGCAAAGAGGCTCGCGCCCGTCGTCGCCAAGCGCGAGGAGGCCATGAAGGCGTACGAGGCGGCCCTTGAGCCCTACAAGAAAGAGCTTGAGGAATATGGCGCAAAGAAGGCCGACTCACAGAAGTATGGCGTCACGATCTGGGCCGACGCGCGTTACTACACGCCGAATCGCGAGCTCGATCCGGGTACGGTCTTGGGCCGCGCGGGCTTTCGCGGCCCCGACGGCAAGCTCGTGCACGTCTCGGCGGGCGCTAATCTCGAATACCAGGGCTACAAGCTGCGCTTCATCGGAGCCTATGGTCTCGGTCTCGATAAGCTCGATGAAAGCGTCCACGAGGACCTCCCCTACATGCAGCCCTATGTCACGCGCAGCGCCAACCTCAGCCTGGAGACACCGGCGCTGCTCGGCGAATACGGCCCCCGCTTCCACTTGACGGCCGCCTACACCGACACCATCAGCGGCTCGGCGCACGATGCCGCGGAAGAGATCGGGCAAAAGCCGGCTACGGACGATGACGGCAACCGCGTCTTGGATGAGGCAGGAAACCCGGTTTTTACGGGATATCTCTACCCCGCGGCCTTCCAGGCCTACAACGCTGGCTACCAGGCCAGTACGCTAGGGTTGCTCGTGGCCGGTAAGGTCCCGGGCGTGGGCAATTTGCATTGGAAGCTGCACGGTCTTGCGCAGTCGCGCCTCGACAAGGCGAGCTCTTACAAGCTCGAGGGCGAAGCCGAGCGTGATTACGTGCCCGATCGGCCGGCAAGCCGGAGCTACCTGTTAACGGTTCGTGCGGGCTTGCAGTATATGTTCCCCAACAACTTCTGGCTCGCAGGCTACGGTGGTTTTGCCGCCTATAATCAAGAGGCGGTAGTCAAGGGTCACCTCGGGCCGAGCACCGGCGCGCTCGAGGGCAAGACCACGGTTCCCGTGTTCAATACGGGGATTGGTTATTTCTTCTAGGTGCTCGTAAGCCCTCCCGCCCCCGGCCGGCGCCATTGACCGCCGCTCGGGGGCGTGGTGTAACCTCCCTTTTCTCCCTCTCTTGCGGCAGGAGCATCGTTTCCTATGATATCGCCTAAAAACCCGAGTTCTTCCGCCGCGGGACGCGCGGCGAGTGGTGGAGACTTCGCCGTCAAAGGCCCCGCGGCTATCGTGGCGCCCGCGAGCTCTTTTCCCGGCGGGGTGCCGCCCGAGGCGCTCGTGGTGGTGCCGCTCTCGGCTCCTGATCCCGAGCTTGCGACCGCGCTCGCCAAGGGCGCCGTGGCGCTCTCGGTCGCCGAGATGTGGAAGCTGCTCGGCTTCAACGGGCCGGCGGTGCAGGTGACGGACTCTGCGGGGCGGCCTTTGGCCATCGGCCTTGAGGATTACATCTCGGGCCTGCAAAAGAACTGGGACGAGGCACCGGCAAAGCTCGATCGCGGCCGCTTTCTGGTGCGCGAGCTGCTCAAATACGGCGAGTTCGAGAAGGCCGAGGTGGTGCTCAAGAAGCTCTTGCAAAAAGGTGGCAATGGTGAAGATCAGCTCGCTCTCGGCATCGCCGAGCTCGAGCAGCAAAAGCTCGACGAGGCCGAGGCGAGCCTCGCGAAGGCCCAGGCTATGCTGCCCAAGAACCCCTATCCCACCCTGCACCTCGCGCGCGCGGCCGCCGTCTGGAAGGACCGGGCGAAGGAGCGCGAGCGGCTGAAGCAGGCCATCGGGATCGATCCCTCGTCGCTCGAGGCCTGGGAGTATCTCTTCACCCTCGTGCGTGAGCTCGAGGGCGAGGACAAGGCGGCCGCGGCCATCGAGGAGCTCGCCAAGAGCCCGGCCCATCAAAAGAACGTGGCGCCGTATGTCGCGGTCTCGCGGGTCTACAGCGGCGATAGCACAAAGCAGGACCAGGCGCTCGTCTGGGCCAAGAAGGCCATGGCGCGCAACGCGACCGACACCTTGGCGCTCCTCGCGCTCTCGTCGTGCCTCGGTCGCGCGCGTGACTTTGAGGAGGCCATAAAGCTCCTCGAGCCGCACGAGAACAAGATGGCGGTCGATCTGCGCCTCGCGAGCAATTATTTTCTGGCCCTCCTCGAGGCGCGTAAGATCGAGCGCACCACGCGCTTTCTCGCCGCGCTCGCTTCGTCGCCCAAGCCCGAGGTTAAGCAGTTCGCCGCCGAGCGCTCGCGCTTCGTAGCGCAATACTTGGGGCAGCAGCAGGCAGAGCTCGCGGCGGCAGTTCGCTTTTGATGTGACCTCTCTTCCAGAGCGCTTCGAGGTCATCTCCGAGCTCGGGCGCGGCGCCGCCACGCGCGTCTTTCTGGTTCGTGATCGTGCCTACGGCTTGGCGCGGGCCTTAAAGCTCGCGAGCACGCGCGGGCAGCTACGCCGCTTTCGCGGGGAATATTATCGGCTCTGCGAGCTTAGTCACCCGCACATCGTGGGCGCCCACGACTTCGGGCTCGACGATACGGGGCTGCCTTTTTACACCATGGACTACGCCCCGGGCGTGGCGCTCTGCGAGCTTTGCTGTGGGCTCGATGGGCGTCGCATCAGCATGATCGCCTTGCAGATCCTCGATGCGCTCTCGGTCCTGCACGCCCGCGGCCTTTTGCACCGTGATCTAAAGCCGCAAAACCTGCTCGTGGCCAACCTCGAGCATACGCCCACAGTCACGCTCATCGACCTCGGCCTCGCCGTGCGCGTGGGGGCGAAGGCGCGCGCCGCCGGGACCTTGCCTTATGTCGCGCCCGAGGTCTTGCGCGGCGAGGCCGCTGACGGGCGCGCCGATCTCTACGCTCTCGGCGCCTTGCTCTACGAGCTTTTGGTGCCAGAGTCAGCGGCGCGCACGCTCGGGGAGGTGGCGGCGCGCCTCGATACGCCGCCCGTCGCTCCTCATCACCTAAATCCGCTCGTGCACGCCGGCCTCTCCGACTTCGTCGCGCGTATGCTCGCGCCGCGTCCAGTTGACCGCTACGCCGACGCTAGCGAGGCCGCTGCCGCCCTCGCGGCGCTCACCGACCTCGAGTTGCGCTACGGCCCGCCACGGCTCTTGGTCGAGCGCTTGTTACACGCCGGCGCGGTGTCGCATCGTAAGGCCGTGCGGACGAGGCTCCACCGCGCGGCGCGCGCGCTCGAGCGAGGAGGCCAAGGTGGCGTCTTTTGCATGGAGGCCGCCGTGGGTGCGGGCAAGACGCCGGTGTTGCGCGAGCTCTCGGTGCTGTCAAACCTCGAGGGCCTGCGGGTCTTACGCTTACAGGCGTCGAGCGAGCCCTTGAGCCCCTTGCCCGCCATGGCGCGCGCCGCGCACGCCCTGTGCGGTGAGGCGCCGGCCTGGCCGAGCGGCATCCTCGAGCTTTTGCCCGCCGAGCGTGGCGTGTGCCTTTTGCGCTTCGCAAAAGACCTGGCGCGGGCCTTGTCTCTTCGCCCCACCGTGGTGTTGCTCGACGATTTGCAGGAGTGCGAGCCCTTGGTCTTAGAGGCGCTCGCGGCGTTTTGTCGCGCCGCCAAGGACAAGCCTTTGCTGGTGGTCGCGGCGTCGGAGGCGCGCGAAAATGGACCGAGCCTCATGGCGCTGCTCGGCCCCGAGGCTGCGGCCTTGATGCTGCGGCCGCTCTCCCCCGTACAGGTAGCGCGGCTCGTCGCGCATCGTTTGTGGGGCCTGCGCTTGCCCGCGCCCGCGCTCGCGCGCCTCGTGCAGGACAGCCAGGGCATGCCGAGCCTTTTGGAGCGCACCTTGGCCCACCTCGTCATCGATCACACGGTAGAGCGGCGTGGCCGCGGTTGGGTCTTTGTCGGTGGCCGTTATCGTCCGGCCGATCACAGCCCCGCCGCGCTTACTGGGGTAGGGGAGGCTACCAGGCAGGTGTTGTCCGCGGCGGTTGTGCTCGGCGCGCACCTCACGACGCGGAGGGTGGCGCGCGTGGCCTCGGTGTCGGAGGAGGAGGCGCGCGCGGCCTTGGCGGAGCTTATGCGCCTCGAGATCTTGGACGCGCGTGAGGCCGTGCCCGAGCCTCGCTATGATTTCGCCTCGCGCGCGACGCGCGCTGCTATCTACCAGGCGATCCCCCTCAAGGTTCGGCGCGCTCTTCACGACCGGGCAGCCGAGCTCTTGCTTTGCGAGGGTGGCGCGCAAGACGCGGCCGCGCGCTGGCAACACGTGATGCGTGGCAGCGACGGCGAGCGCGCGGTGGCGGCGGCGACAGTGCAAGCGGAGAATGCCGCGGCGCGCCGGTCCGACAAGGCGGCCGTCGCTTTTTATCTCGAGGCCTACGCGCGCTTGCAGGGCGCGCGCGATGGCCGCGTCATGGCGATCGCCTTGTCCTTGGGGAAGCTATGCTTGCGCGGAGGCGAGCTCGAGCAGGCGACCTCGTGGTTTCGTGAGGCGGTGGCGCTCGAGCGCGGGACGATCGCCGCGCACCTCGGGCTTGGCACCGCGCAGCTCCTCCGCGGTGAGATCGACGAGGCCGCAGGGAGCGTCGCGCGCGCGCGTGAGCTGATGTCTATGACCAAGCTCGAAGAAGCCGAGCTCCAAGACAGCGCGGCGCGGCTCGAGGCACGTCTCCTGGCGGCGCGCGGGGACTCCTTGCGCGGCGAGCAGGCCTTGCGCGCGGTGCTCGCCTCAGCTCACACCCGCGCGACCGCGGACGCGCGGACCGAGGTGCTCGTCGAGCTCGCGAGGGTCGCCGAGGGTCGCGGTGCGCTCGCCGCCGCCGTAGACCTGCCCGTTGCCCAGGGGCCAGGCGCCCACGTCGTGCG
>CAYXQW010000088.1:0-4571 GCA_964466695.1 uncultured Bdellovibrionales bacterium | reverse complement strand
TGCGCTCGCCGCCGCCGTGCGCCATGCCCGGTGCGCGTGGCAAGAGGCGAAGGCGCGCGGGGATCTCGGGAGCATGGCCGAGGCGAGCGTCGTGCTCGGTCGCGGGCTCATCCGTGGCGGGAGATACGCGACGGCGCGCCGTACGCTCGCGCGCGGGCTCGGTGTGGCGCAGAAGAACCAGGACAAGCTGCGTGAGGCGCAGCTCGTGCGCCAGCTCGGCCACGTCGAGCTTCGTCAGGGAGAGCTCGATCTTGCGCTTTTGCGCTACACGACCGCCCTCGAGCTCGCGCGCGGGCTCGGGGCGCGCATCGAGGAGGTCGCGACCTTGCGCGACATTGGATCTTTGCGCGCGCGTCGCGGCGAGCTTCAGCCCGCCTTGCTCGCCCTGCACGCGGCGATGGAGGTCGCGAGCGGCGGTGGTGATGTTCATGGCGGCGCTTACACCGCGCTCGAGCTCGCTCATGCCTACGCCGAGCTCGGCCAGCACCGCGCGGTGGTGACGTTCGTCGATCGTTGCCGCGAGCTCGGTGGGGTCTTGCGAGACAGCGTCCTCGACGCCGAGACCACGGTGCTTACGGCCTTTGGGCTCGAGCGCGCGCGCGAGGTTTGCGAGAGCGTGCTCGGCAACATCGCCGCCATCGAAGATCTCGGGCAGCGGGCGCGACCCTTGTGGTGCGCCGGCCGTTACGCCGCGTATGCCGGCGAGACCGATGTATTGATGCGGATCACGCGCCGCTTGGGCCGCGAGCTTGCGGCCGCCGACCGGCGCGATTACTTGCCGGCCTGGCGAGTGCTCTTAGGCCACGCCGCGTTGGCCGCGGGGCAAGACGAGCAGGCCGACGCCCTCTTTACCGCCGCAGCTACGGACGCGGCCACGGCCAAGCTCCGCCCGGTCGAGCTCGAGGCGAGGACTTGTTTGGCGAAGGTGCATCGCGGGAGCGCCCGCGCGCTCGAGGAGGCCACCCGGGCCATGGAGCTCGCACGCGAGGTAGCGTCGACGATCTCTCTGGAGCTGCTCGATGCCTACCTCGGGCGCGAGGATCTCACGCTCTTGCGCGCGGAGTTCGAGGCGGCCGCGGGCTCTTGCTCGGTCGCGGATTTTTAAAGTATGCAAGCGAGTTATGCGCGCGATTAAATTCCTCTTCGTCTTCGTAGCTCTCGTCCTCTTTTTGCCACGACCCGCGGCGGCGCAACGCATGCAGCCCGGCACAAGCGAGATCTTGCTCATCAACTATCATGCGCAAGCCAAGGACCCCGCTGCGGGCACCATGCTCTCGCTTTTCCCTGGCTTCGGCGCTGGGCATTTTTACAGCGGCAGCATCAAGAGCGGGCTCGTGGTCGCCGCCGGTGAGCTCGTCGGCCTCGGGCTCTTGCTGCTGAGCTCGGCCGTGGGCGAGCCTGGCGACACCTCACGCGATGTGCTGCGCGCGGTGGGGGCCGGGTTCTTCGTGGCGTTCAAGATAGGCGACGTCGCCTACGCGCCGTTCGCCGCCAAGGAGCACAACGTCGATCTAGCGATGCGCCTGCGTGTCCCCATCATCGGCGGCGATACTCGCAAGGGCTTAGTCGAGGACGCGCGCCCGAGCGCGGGAGGCGGCGACGCGGGCAAGAAGCAAGATCCGTCGGCTCCCCCCGACATCGAAGGCTTCCAATATTAATTGGCCCTAACTCACTGCACGGCGTTGTCGTCTCCGATGGCCTTGGTGAGCTCGCCGGAGACGGAGACGGAGACGGAGACGCTCGCGTCGCGGCTACGGCGGAATAGCTCATCGGGATGGTCGAGCTCGAGCGTGTGCTCGAGCACCTCGTCCATGTGACTCACGGTCTTTATGACGAGGAGCTTCTTGATCTCTTCGGGGATCTCTTCGATGTCTTTTTCGTTGTCCTTGGGGATCACGAGCTCGGTGATCCCCATGCGATGCGCGGCGAGGGCCTTCTCTTTAAGCCCACCGATCGGCAGCACGCGGCCGCGCAAGGTGATCTCGCCGGTCATAGCCACGTCGTGCCTGACGGGGATCTTGGTCAAGGCCGACACCAGCGCGGTGGCCATGGTGATGCCGGCCGAGGGGCCGTCCTTGGGCATCGCCCCCTCGGGGACATGGATGTGTAGATCGAGCTTGTCGTAGAAGTCGGGCGCGAGCCCCCAGGCCGTGGCGCGTGAGCGCACGTAGCTCATGGCGGCGCGCGCCGACTCTTGCATGACGTCGCCGAGCTTGCCGGTGATGATGAGCTTGCCTTTGCCGGGCATGGTCGAGACCTCGATGTGCAAGATCTCACCGCCCATCTGGGTCCAGGCGAGGCCCGTGGCGAGGCCGATCTCGGCGGCTACCTCGCGCTTCTCGGGGTGAAACTTCGGTATCCCGAGGTATTTGCGGGCGAGCTCCTCGTCGACTTTTATGCGCGTGAGCCCGCCTTCCTCGGGCGACGCCGAGACTATCTCCTTGGCGATCTTGCGACAGATGTTGGCGATCTCGCGCTCGAGGGCGCGTACCCCGGCCTCACGGGTGTAGAGCTGGATCATCGAGCGCGTCGAGGCCTCGAGCCACTCGATCTCGATCTTGTCCACGCCGTTCTCGGCCTTCTGCTTCGGCACGAGATAGCGCTTTGCGATGGCGAGCTTCTCGAGCTCGGTGTAGCCGGCGATGCGGATGATCTCGAGCCTGTCCTCGAGGGGCGCGGGGATGCCTTGGAGGTTGTTGGCCGTGCAGACGAACATGACGCGCGACAGATCGTAGTCGAGGTCGAGGTAGTGATCGTTGAAGGTGTTGTTCTGCTCGGGGTCGAGCACCTCGAGCAGCGCGGCCGATGGGTCGCCACGAAAGTCCATCGACATCTTGTCGATCTCGTCGAGCAAGAACACCGGGTTCGAGGTGCCGGCGCGACGTAGCGACTGGATTATCTTGCCCGGCAGAGCGCCGATGTAGGTCCGGCGGTGGCCGCGCACCTCGGCCTCGTCGCGTACCCCGCCCAAAGATTGACGCACGAACTGTCGCGCGGTCGCGCGGGCGATCGACTTCGCGAGCGAGGTCTTGCCGACCCCCGGCGGGCCCACGAGGCACAAGATGGGGCCCTTCATCTTCTCCACGAGCTTTTGGACGGCGAGGTATTCGAGGATGCGCTCCTTGGGCTTTTGCAGCCCGTAGTGGTCCTCGTCGAGGATCCTCTCGGCCTCGCTTATATCGAGCTTGTCTTGCGAGTATTCCTGCCAGGGAAGGGCGAGGCACCAGTCTATGTAGTTTCGCACCACCGTCGCCTCGGCGCTCATCGGCGACATCATCTTGAGCTTCTTTACTTCCTTCGCGATCTTCGCGCGCGCCTCGTCCGGCATCTTCTTCTGCTTGAGCTTCTCCTCGAGCTCCGCGATCTCGCTCTTGAACTCGTCGCGCTCGCCGAGCTCCTTCTGGATCGCCCGCATCTGCTCGTTTAAGTAATATTCCTTCTCGGTCTTCTCCATCTGCTTTTTGACGCGCGTGCGGATCTTGCGCTCCACTTGCAAGATCTCGACCTCGGCCTGCATCAGCTCGCAGAGCCGCTCGAGGCGATCGCGGGCTGAGATCATCTCGAGCATGTTCTGCTTGTCGGCGTGCTTGATCGGCAGGTGGGCGACGATGGTGTCGGCGAGGCGCCCCGGTTCTTCGATCGCCTTGATGCTGAGCGCGACGTCGGGCGGCAGGCGTCGCGAGATCCGCGCGTAGTTGTCGAAGGTGTCATGCACCGTGCGCAAGAGAGCGTCGAGCTCCATCGAGCTTACGACCTTCTCGGTTATCTCCTCGACCTCGGCGAGGAAGAAGTCCTCGCTCGCGGCGAAAGATCGGATCTGGCACCGGCGGCGGCCCTCGATGAGGATCTTGACGGTGCCGTCCGGGCGCCGGATGTGTTGCATGATGTGCCCGACGGTGCCCGTGGGATAAATGTCCTCCACGCTCGGCTCGTTGGTCTTGGCCTTCTTCTGGGCGCAGAGCAAAAGCTCCTGCGTGCCCCGGATGGCCTCTTCGACGGCGCGGATAGACCGCGGTCTACCCACGTAGAGCGGCACCATCATGTGCGGGAAGACGACGATGTCTCGTAGCGGCAAGAGCGGCAACAAACGCATGTTCTGTTTAGTCATGGCGTGTGGCCTTTGCGACCTTGGGAGATAGCCCAAGGCTAGTACCGAGCGCTGCCTGCGAGCAAGAGAGCCAAGGGCTCAGACCGCTTCCTTCTCCTTGCGGTAGACCACAAGCGGCTGTTCCTTGCGCACGATCACCTCTTCGGAGATCACGACCTCGCTGATGTTATGCTGACTCGGGATGTCGTACATGACGTCGAGCATGGCCTGCTCGAGGATGGCCCGAAGCCCCCGCGCGCCGGTCTTGCGCGCCAAGGCCTGCGCCGCGATGGCGCGCAGGGCGCCGTCGGTGAAGGTCAGGAGCACACCGTCGAGCTCGAACAGGCGCTTGTACTGGCGGGTTAAGGCGTTGCGCGGCTCGACCAAGACCCTAACGAGCGAGCTCTCATCGAGCTCGTTGAGCGTGGCCGTGACAGGCAGGCGGCCGACGAACTCGGGGATCATGCCGAACTTGAGGATGTCC
>CAYXQW010000087.1:0-9526 GCA_964466695.1 uncultured Bdellovibrionales bacterium | reverse complement strand
GCGCGAGCTTTTGCGCGCCGACTTCGAGGACATCATGGGGGCCATCGGCTCAGGCTTCGACGCGCGACTTAGCGCGCATAAAGGCGAGATCTTACAAGCCCGCCCCAAGGCCCAAAACGCGCGCGCGCGAACCTTGTCACCGCAAAGCTGCGGCGGCGAAAAGGTGCTACCCCTCGGCTTTTATCTCCGCGCTCGGTTCACCCGCGAGCTCTTGAGAGGCTGCGGGTAGCCGTTGTCTTTACGAGCGCTTCTTCTTCATCGAGATGTCGGCGAGCACGGCCAGGATGAGCACGAGGCCCTTGATGAGGTACTGCACGTTGGAGTTCACGTTCATCATCTGCAAGCCATTGGAGAGCGACTGCATGATGAGCGCGCCGACGATGGCGCCGAAGACGGTGCCCTCGCCGCCGAGCGTCGAGGTGCCTCCCAAGATGCAGCTCGCGATGACGTCGAGCTCGTAGCCGCCGCCGGCGCCCGTGGTGCCCGCGCCCACGTAGGCCGCGAGCGCGATGCCGGAGACGCCCACGAGCACGCCCATGGTGATGAAGATCATGAGCATGGTCTTGTTGATGTTGATGCCGGAGAGGCGCGCCGCCTCGCGGTTGCCGCCAATGGCGTAGGAGTAGCGGCCGAAGCGCGTATTGGTCGAGATGTAGCTCATGACAGCGACGATGACGGCGAGCACCAACACCAAGAAGGGCACGCCCCGCACGCTCTCATCGGCCTCGGTGTCGAACGTGCGGTTGACGACCAGCACGTAGCCGAAGATCAAGAGCGAGAATAAGGCGACCTTGCCGAAGTCCAACACCAGAGGGCTCTGCTCGATGCCGTGCTTGTGCTTACGCGCGCGCGACAAGAAGACAAGGAAGAAGAGCATAGCCGAGATGATCACCGCGAGGATTATCCCCCACAGAGGCGGGATGAGTTTCTGGGCGATGAACTTGTAGTTCTCGTTGTTCGAGATGAAGAGCGACTTGTTCTGCGTGACGAGTAGGATGCTCGATTTGAAGATATACATGCCGTTCAGGGTTATGATGAACGGTGGGATCGACAGGTGCGCGATGATCGTGCCCTGGAAGAGCCCGATGAGCACGCCGAGCACGAGGCAGAGCGCGACGGTGACGAGCGTGGTGAGGATATCGAGCCCGCCCTCACCGAGGCTCGGGAACAAGGCGAGCAACGCGTCTTCGACGACGCCGTAGTAGAGCAAGGCGGCGGCGACCACCGAGACGAACCCCGCGCCGAAGCCTACCGACAGGTCGATGCCACCCGTGACGATGACGAACACCATCCCGCACGCCATGATGGCGATGATGGCCATCTGGGTGACGATGTTCTGGATGTGATCGGCCGACCAGTAGCTCGGCGTGGCGATGCCGAAGCCTACCCATATCAACACGAGCGCGATCACGAGGATGTAGGAGCGGAGGTTCTTGCGTAAGGCCTGCAGCACGGAGCTCATCATGACTCTTGCACCTCTACTATTTCGAGGCCCGTCGCGCGGGCCATGATCTTTTCTTCGGTGGCATCTTCGATCGCGAGGGTGCCGTTCGAGCGCCCCTCCCACATGACCAGCACGCGATCGCTCATGCCGAGCACCTCCTCGAGCTCCGAGGAGATCATGATGATCGCGAACCCGCTCTCGGCGAGCTGGTTCATGAGCTTGTAGATCTCGACCTTGGCGCCGACGTCGATCCCCCGCGTGGGGTCGTCGAGGATGAGGATCTTCGGCTCGGACATGAGCCACTTCGAGATAACCACCTTCTGCTGGTTGCCGCCCGAGAGCGACTCTACCGAGGCGTGGAGCGACGGGGTCTTGATAGCCAAGCTCGAGGCGTACTTCAGAGAGCAAGCGAGCTCGGCGCTCTCGTCGATGCGCATGAAGCTCGAGAACCGATCGAGGTTAGGTAGGCTGATGTTCTTCAAGATGCTCTGCATGAGCACCAGGCCGAGGCGCTTTCGATCCTCGGGCACGAGCCCGATGCCGGCGCGCATCGCGTCGCGAGCGCTCTTCGGTGAGATCTCTTTGCCCGAAAGCTCTATACGCCCTCGTTTGATCTTGCCGTACTCGCCGAACAAGGTGGAGACGAGCTCGGTGCGCCCGGAGCCCATGAGCCCCGCGATGCCGAGGATCTCGCCCTCTCGGAGATCGAAGCTCACGCCCTTGAGCACCTCGCGAGCCGGAGCCCCGGGGTCCGTGGCGTGCAGATCGGTCACCTTGAAGAAGACGCTCGCGGGCTTGCGGTTGCCCTTCGGGAAGCGCTCCTTCATCTCGCGGCCCACCATGAGGCTCACGAGCTTCTCTTGTGAGAGCTCGCGGGAAGGAAGGGTGGCGACGAGCTTACCGTCGCGCAAGACCGAGACGGTGTCGGTGATGCGAAAGAACTCATCGAGCTTGTGCGAGATGTAGATGCAGGTGATGCCCTGCGCCTTGAGCTCGCCCAAGATCTCCATGAGCTTATCCACCTCGGCCTCGGAGAGGGCGGAGGTAGGCTCGTCGAGGATCAACACCTTGGCGTTCTCCGAGAGCGCCTTGGCGATCTCGGTCATCTGCATCTGCCCCACCCCGAGGTCCTCGATGACGTCGTCCGGGCGGATGCAGAGCTTGTACTTGCGGATCAAGGCATCGCTCGCGGCGCGGAGCTTATCCCAATCGATGGCGATGCCGTGCCCCGGCTCCTTGCCGAGGAAGATGTTCTCGCAGACCGTCATCTTCGGGATGAGCGTCAGCTCTTGATAGACGATGGCGATGCCGGAGTTCATGGCCTGCTTGATCGAGCTCGCGCCGAGCACGAGCTCCTTACCGTCGTAGATTATTTTGCCTTCGTAGCTGCCGTGCGGATAGACGCCGCAGAGGATCTTCATCAGCGTGGACTTGCCCGCGCCGTTCTCGCCACAGAGGCCGTGGATCTCGCCGCGCTCGATCGTGATCGTCACGTCGCTGAGCGCGGTTACCCCCGGGAACTTCTTCGTAACATTTTGAATCTCGACAAGAGCTTGCGACCGCACCTGCTACTCCACTCGGCATGAAGCGCCCCGCCCCCCCATGACAACGGAGGGCGGGGCCAAGACTTCACGCTCGCTCTTCGGTTATTTCGCCGGAGCGTTGGGAATATCTTTATAGACGCCCTCGTAGGGCTGGAAGCCGGAGTCGACGACCAGCTCCTTGAGGTTGTCCTTGGTCACCTGGAAGACCTGGAGGAACTTGCAGGACACGTCGCCCTTGAGCTTCTTGTTGCCGGTGAGGCTCGCGAGCTTGAACTTGGTGAGCCCGAGATCCTTGTCGCCCTTGGCGAGCTTGACGGCGAGCTCGCTCGCGAGCGGGGTGAGCTTGCGCGTATCCTTCAAGATGGTGACCGTAAGCTCGCCGCGGGCGATGGAGTTGCAACCGGCCTCGGTGGCGTCCTGGCCCGAGATCGGCACCTTGCCGGCGAGGCCGACCGCCTTCATGGCCTCGATGGCGCCGAGCGCCGTGCCGTCATTGGAGGCCACCACCGCGTCGAACTTCTTGCCGGTGGAGGTGATGATGTTTTCCATCAGCTTCTTGGCGTTGGCCGGATCCCAGTTCTCTACCCACTGGTCGGCGACGATCTTGATCTTGCCCGAGTCGATGTAGGGCTTGAGCGCCTCCATCTGCCCCTGGCGGAACAAGGTCGCGTTGTTGTCCGTGGGGCTCCCGCCGAGGAGCACGAAGCGACCCTCTTTCTTCACCGCGAGCACGCCGTTGGCCTGGTTGCGGCCGACGTCGACGTTGTCGAACGAG
Organism: uncultured Bdellovibrionales bacterium; assembly: GCA_964466695.1. Classification (GTDB taxonomy): domain Bacteria; phylum Myxococcota; class XYA12-FULL-58-9; order XYA12-FULL-58-9; family JAFGEK01; genus CAYXQW01. The sequence continues at coordinate 5,763 of CAYXQW010000087.1, read as the reverse complement.
ACATACGCCGCGATCTTGGAGGTCTTGATGAGCCGGTCGTAGGCAATAACCTTGACGCCCTTCTTGGCGACGTCGTTGACCGCGGTGGCGGCCGCGTCACCGTCCTCGGCCACGACGATGATCACCTTGGCCCCTTGCGTGACCATATTCTTTATCTGGTCGTTTTGCAGCTTGGCGTCGTGGTTGGCCTCCTGCACCAACACATCGAAGCCCTCCGCGGCGAGCAGCCGCGAGAGCTCGTCGCGCTCACGCGCCCATCGCTCGGTCGCGAAGTCGGAGAAAGAAAGTCCGATCTTGGGTTTGGCGGCAAGCGCATTTCCCGCAAACATCGCGAGTGCCATGAACAAAAACGTTGCTCTTCTCACCTTATGCCTCCTTCATGGTGGCCTCCCGCGAGTGGGAGTAAGCCACATTTAGCCGGGGAGCCTGGCACAAGAACGATCGCGACGCAAATCAGCCGCGAGTAGTTTTCACTCCTCGCCGAGCTTGCGATAGATCGTGCGTGAGGCGATACCCAAGAGCTTCGCCGCCGCCTTCTTGTCGCCGTGACACCTCTGCAAGGTCTCGCGGATCAAGCGCCGCTCGAGCTCTTCGAGCGGCGTCCCGAAGGGCACGAAGAGACCGTCGGTCATGGGGCGCGGCGCGGCCTCGGCCCCTGCCACGACCTCGGGCAGGTCCAAGACGCCGATAAGCTCCGACCGGCAGAGCACCACGGCGCGCTCCATCGTGTTCTCGAGCTCGCGCACGTTGCCCGGCCAGGCGTAGGCGTCGAGCGCCGCCTGCGCTGCCTGCGACAGGCCGCGCACCGGCTTTTGGTTCTTCGCGGCGAACACCTCCAAGAAGTGCTGAGCGAGGAGCGCGACGTCCCCGTGCCGCTCGCGCAGCGGCGGGACCTCGACCCCGATGACGTTGAGCCGATAGAAGAGGTCCTCGCGAAAATGTCCCGCGCGCACATCTTCGGCGAGCGGGCGATTGGTGGCGGCGATCACGCGCACATCGACCGCGATCACCTCGTGTCCGCCCACGCGCTCGATCTCTCCCTCCTGCAAGACCCGCAGCAGGCGCACCTGCACCGCGGGCGAGGTCTCGCCGATCTCGTCGAGCAAGAGCGTCCCGCCGTGAGCGCGCTCGAAGCGGCCCTCGTGGCGCACGATCGCGCCCGAGAAGGCGCCGCGCTCGTGACCGAAGAGCTCGCTCTCGAGCAACCCCTCGGGCAAGGCCGCGCAGTTCACGGCGACGAAAGGGCCGTCGCGCCGAGGTGAGAGCGCGTGCGCGTGGCGCGCGAGCAGCTCCTTGCCCGTGCCGCTCTCGCCGAGGAGGAGCAGCGTCGCCGTCGAGGGCGCCGCCTGCGCTACGAGCTCGAGCACATGACGCATGGCCTGCGAGCGGCCGATGAGCTCGTGGGCCTCGGGCGCGCCGATGGCCTCGCGCAGCACGCGGTTCTCGCGCAGCAAGGCGCGGCGCTCGAGCGCGCGCTCGACACAGCGCACCACGATAGCTCGCTTCAAGGGCTTGGTGATGAAGTCATAGCTGCCCTCGCGCATACACTCGACCGCGTTCTCCACCGTACCGAAGGCGGTCATCATGATGACCTCCACGGCCGGTGCGTAGGCCTTCACCGCGCGTAAGAGCGTAAGGCCGTTCATCTTGGGCATCATGATGTCGGCCAAGATCACATCGACGTGCTCTTCGCGGAGCCACCCCAGGGCCTCCTCCCCGTCGTCGGTGACGCGCACACGGTAGCCCTCGCGCGCGAAGATGCGCGACAGCGATTCAAGGATAGCGAGCTCGTCGTCGACGACGACGATATGGGGCGCGTCCATAAAAGACACTTAAGTCACAAAAGGCGACCACGCAAAGCCGCGAGCTCAGGGCTCCTTGGGGAGGCACGGCGGCGCCGTCATCGCCTTGAGCCCCGTCAAGACCCCGAGGTGCAAGGTCGTGACGAGCGGCGCGGTGAGGGCGGCCGCGAGCAGGGACGCGGCGTTGGCCTCGGCGCTCACGAAGAGGGGCGCCAGGCGGGTGTGGTAGAGCGCGTGCTGGTAGGCGTCGATCGGGACCTCGAAGGTGATGGTGCTGCTCGCGGCGACAACGTCGATGAAGCCGGCGCGCGCGAGATGTCCCTCCCAGTCGGCGAGGCTCGCGAGCTCCTTGCGCGCGGCGAGGTGATGTGTCGGCGGAGGGAGGCCGGGGTTCGTCCCGCCGCTCTCGGCGCTCACGGCCTGGGCGAGCTCGAGGAAGCTCGGGGCCAGAGGCATGGCGAGGGCGATCGTCCCCTCGGCGCGCAAGACGCGAAACGCCTGCGTCAAAAGGCCGCGAAGCTCGGGCAGCTCGCCGTGGGGCAGGCAGGCGTAGACGAGATCGAAGACGTTGTCGGCGAAGGGCAAGCGCGGCAGATCTTCCCGCCGCGCGAAGAAGCGCGCGCCAAAGCTGCCATGACCGAGCACCTCCGCGGCGGCGGTGTGCAGAGGCTCGAGGGACTGGCTCTCGTCGCCGAGCGCGACGACGGTGCACGAAGAAGAAAGCTCGCGCGCGAAGCCGAGGGCGAAGACCCCGTCTACGGCCCAGAGATCGAGCACGTTGAGCGGCTCGGTCAAAGGAGGCAAGGCTTGCCTCAGGGCGCGATAGAGCAAGGCGTCATACGCCTCGAGGGCGTGCCGTTCGGCCTCGTCTTTGACATAAGAGAGGTCGAGCTCGTAGGCGGCGCGCATGCGGCCGAGCTTCGTGTTAAAGCTCGGGATCTTTCGCGGCGGGTGTGAACAACACGGGCCGGCCGAGCGCGGAGCCCGAGGTCTCCATCTTGCAGGCGCCTTCGAACATCACGCCTTTGGCGATCATGAGCTGCGGGGTGGCGATGTTGCCGCGGAGCTTGCCCGGGGCGTGGATCTCGACGACCTGCTTGGCGGTCACGTCCCCCGTCACCTCACCGTTGATCACGATGCTGCCGACCTCGATGTTGGCCTCGACGTGGGCGCCGGGGCCGACGACGAGCACGTTGTCGGTGGAGATGTGACCTTTGAAATTGCCGTCGATCCTGACCGTACCCTCGAACGCCAGCTTGCCTTCGAAGGAGCTCTCGGGGCCGAGGATCGTGTGGACGTCGTTGACGTTGACATCCGAGACCGCCACGAAATCTTCACGCTTCTGGACCGCCATGGATTCTCCTCGCGATGGTGGTTACGACCAACCCGTGCCCGGGCATACGAACGTTTAGCATGGCGCCGCGCACGGATCTAGAAAAGCGACCACGCCTTTGCCCTTGACCGTATATGATGGTCATCGCTAGCGTCGACTCGTGGTCTCTCTCGCCCCCGACTCTCCTCCGATCGCGCCCGGGCACCGTGTGCTCGTCGTCGACGACGAGGCCGGCATGCGCGAGATGCTCGCCATGCTCTTGCAAAAGCACGGTTACCACGTCACGCAGGCCGCAGACGGGGCGGAGGCGCTCACGGTGCTGCGCGAGCGCTCGGTGGATCTCTTGCTCACCGATGTGCGCATGCCCAAGCTCTCCGGCATCGAGCTCGTCCGCGCGGTGCGCGAGCTCAAGCTGCCAGTCACCGTGATCGTGATGAGCGCCTTCGTGGACATCGCGACGGCGATCGAGGCGCTCGAGGCCGGGGCCGTCGACTACGTCTCGAAGCCGTTTCGCGCCGACGAGGTCCTCTTGAAGATCCGCATGGCCGAGGAGCGCACCCGCCTCGCGGATGAGCACGACCGGCTCTTCGCCGAGAACAAGCGCCTGCGCGGCGGCCTGCGCGCGCCCGAGGTGCAGAGCTTCGGCATCATCGGCAAGAGCCCGCGGATCACCGAGCTGCTCGGCACGGTGCGCAAGATCGCCGACTACAAGACCACCGTGCTGCTCATGGGCGAGCACGCCGACTCGAAGCGCAAGCGCAAGCCGTTCGTCGCCATCAACTGCGGCGCCATCCCCGAGACCCTGCTCGAGAGCGAGCTGTTCGGGCACGAGCGCGGCGCCTTCACCGACGCCACCTGCACCAAGCTCGGGCTCATCGAGGAGGCGGAGGGGGGCACCTTGTTCTTAGACGAGATCGGCGAGCTGCCGCTCGGTCTCCAGGTGAAGCTCCTGCGCTTCTTGCAGGAGGACGAGATAAGGCGCGTCGGCGAGACCCGCGACATCAAGGTTGACGTGCGCGTGGTGACGGCCACGGCGCGTGATCTTTCGGCGATGGTGCAAGGCGGCGCGTTTCGCGAGGAGCTGTTCTATCGGCTGAACGTCTTGACGCTGGTGGTGCCGCCTCTGCGCGCGCGGCGAGAGGATATCCCGCAGCTCATCGAGCATTTCATGCACAAGTGCGGTGCGCGGCTCGCGCGCGGCGGTATGACCATCTCGCGCGCGGCCATGCGGGCGCTGCTCGACTACTCCTGGCCCGGCAACGTGCGCGAGCTCGAGAACGTGATCGAGCGCGCCATGGTGCTCGCGGACGGGGATCAGATCGAGCTCGAGAGCTTGCCCGAGCGCCTGCTTACGGCGCGGGCAAAGCCCACAGCGCCGGTGCTCGGCGACGACCTGTCGATCAAGCGGGCGGTGCAGATGATCGAGCGCCACTTCATCGCGCGCGCGCTCGAGCAGACCGGAGGCAACCGTACGCGCGCGGCCGCGCTGCTCGAGATCTCGCACCGGGCGCTGCTCTATAAGATCAAGCGCTTCGGGCTCGGCTGAAGTCGGTGCTAGAAAGACGCGCATGATCTCCGTCGCCTTGGCCGCCTCTCCTCTCGTCGTCGTCGGCGTCTTGATGATCGCGCGCAACTGGCCGTCGGTGCGCGCCATGCCTGCCGGCTGGCTCGTCGCCGCGCTCGCGGGCACCTTCGCCTGGAAGATGTCCCCCACGCTCCTCGGCGCGGCCGCCATCGCCGGGCTCATCAACACCCTCGACATCCTGCTCATCGTCTTCGGGGCCGTGCTCATCTTGCAGCTTCTGCAGCGCAGCGGCGGCCTGGTCGCCATCGGCGACACGCTCGCCCGCCTGAGCCCGGATCGTCGCGTCCAGGCGCTGCTCGTCGGCTGGCTGCTCGTCTCTTTCCTCGAGGGCGCCGCGGGCTTCGGCACCCCCGCGGCCGTGGCCGCGCCGCTCCTCGTGGGCATTGGCTTCCCGCCGCTCGCCGCGGTGATCCTGGCCCTCATGGGCGACAGCGCGGCCGTGACCTTCGGGGCCATAGGCGTTCCCATCTGGGGCGGCTTCGCGAACCTCGAGGGCCTCTTGGCCGAGGGCACCGACTTTCGTGAGGTGCTCCATCAGATCGGGGTCTTCGCGGGCCTGCTCCACCTCTTTGTCGGCACCTTCATCCCCTTGACCATGGCCGCGTTCTTGACGCGCCTGACCACGGGTTCTTTTCGCCCCGGGCTCGCCATCTGGCCGCTCGCGCTCATCGCCGGTCTCTCGCACACCCTCACGCAGGCGCTGGTCGCCTGGCTCTTCGGCCCCGAGCTCCCCGCCGTGCTCGGGTCGCTCGTGGGCATCGCCGTGTTCCTGCTCATCTTGCGTAAAGGTTGGCTGCAACCCAAAAAGCCCTGGAGCTTGCCGCCGCGCGAGGCGTGGCCGCGCGCGTGGACGGGCGAGGCCAAAGCCGAGCTCGTCAAGGCGCCGGTCGCAAAGGTCCTCTCGCCCATCAGGGCCTGGCTCCCCTACATCGCGGTCAGCGTCTTGCTGCTTTTCGGTCGGCTCGAAAAGCTCGGGCTCTCGCCTTACCTCAAGGCCTGGAGCCCGGCCTGGCGTAATTTCCTCGGCACCGAGATAAGCCGCG
>CAYXQW010000086.1:4182-9557 GCA_964466695.1 uncultured Bdellovibrionales bacterium | reverse complement strand
GGCCGCGTGCATCTGCTTGTCGCCGAAGTGGCTGATGGCGCGCATGAAGTAGTAGTCGGCCACGAGCGAGCGGTAACCGAGGCTCAAAAGCTTCAAGGCCTGGATGGATGGCAAGGCCTCGCGCGCGTGCCGCGGCGCTTCGCGCTCGATGCGCGCCAAAGACTCGTGCGCGCGGTGGGCAAAGAGCGCCGAGAGCAAAAGGAGCATCGCGAGGGCCTTCACCCCTTTTTCATAGAGGCTCGCCCGCTAAAGCTCAAAAATCTCGCACCGGGTATGCCGCACCCCGAGGTGCTAAGACCTGTGCGTGGGCTTCATCGAAGCGCCGCGCGACTTCGCCAGCACGCCGGCGACGAGCACGGCCGCGATCCGCCGCGCCGTAGGCTTGTCACCGACCTCGACGAGCGCGGCCTCGTAGCACGCGGCAACCAGCTCCCCGAGCGTCGTCTTCATCGCGGTGTGGCGTCTTGTTGGCATGAGCGACTCCTTGCTGCACGTCATCTCAAACCATGCACGAAGCGCGCCAATTCCTTTTATTGGTAGCGCGCGCGGCGCTTGGCCTTGCCCTCCCTGTTGGCGGGGACGCCGAAGGGCGGGGTGGTGGGCGCGGGCGTCGCCGGTTTTACGGCGGGCGGCGAGCTCGCGTTTGTGGGCGGCGCGAAGCTGAAGCTCTCGCTCGGCTTCTTGTCGCCTATGGTCCCCGTGCTCACGAGGAGCACCACGATGAGCAGCGCGGCTTGCAGGGCGAGCAGGCCGAAGATGAAAAAGCGTGCCCGAGCGGCGCCGCGCGCGCGATGCTCGAGCTCCTCGAGCCGCTCGTTGACGCTGTGTTGCCAGCCCTCGGTCAAGGGGTCGGCGCCTTGCGCGCCCGCGGCCAGGAGGCCGCGGAGCTCGACGAGGCCGGTGTGGGTGAGCTCGGCGAGATCCGTCATGGAGTGCGAGAGCTCCTTGAGCGCGGCGTCGACGTGATTGACGCGCAGAGCTTGTTCGGAGACCTGCTCGAGCACCTCTTCGAGCGGCTCGAGCGCGCCTTGGGCTGCGGGGTTTTCATCGGACATGTACGCGAGTTTATGCGCCAGGGCTCGCGCTGCCAAGATCTAGACGATCTAGACGATCTTGAGCCAGGCGAGCCCGAGCGCCCCCATGCCCGCGACGCCGAAGATCACCTGGGCGAGGCGCGAGGAGATCAAGGCGGACGAGCCGAGCGCGCCGCAGAGCACCCCCGCGGCGAAGCCGCCCACGTGCGCCCTGATGTTGGTCTCGGGGCCGAACGCGGTGAAGGCGAGCAGAAGCACGCCCGCCCCGAGCATCCGCAAGCGCTCGCGGGTGCGGAAATCGCGCTCGCGCCGGTGCCTCATCCCGTGACCCGAGGTGACGCCGAGCAAGCCGAAGAGCCCGCCCGAGGCGCCGATGGTCGCGGCGATGTCGCGGGTCATGACGCTCAGCACGAACCCGGCTGCGGCCGTTATTACGAAGAAGCCGAGGGTGATCCCAGGACCTACGCGCTCGCTCGAAGCCCAGGCCAAAACCACGAGGAAAAAGGCGTTGCCGAGGGCGTGGGCGAGATCCGCGTGTAGCGACATCGCCGTGAAGAACCGCCACCACTCGCCCCGCCAGAGCGCCGCGGTCGAGCCGCTCGCGCGCGCGACGAGCTCGCCGTGCTGCCCGCTCGCCACGGTGAAGAGGTGAAAGCCGAGGATGAGCAGGGCGAAGCACAAGGCGAAGGCGAAGCTCGGCTGGAGCAAGAGCGGCACCCAAGGACCGGTGCTCTTTTGGCGCTCGAGCTTCTCGAGCTCGAAGGCGAGCTGCTCGGCCAGAAGCTCGTTTACGTGCTCTTGCTCGTGGTCCTCTACCTCCAAGGTCACGACGCCGTCCGAGATCGCGTGAAAGCGCGCGGGGATACCCTCGGCGAGCAGGGCGGCCTCGCATTGCGTAAGCCACCATTGATCGCGACTCGATAAGATCTCCATGATGCAAGCCCGCCCTATCCTTCCTACGATACAGTGTCTATAGGGACGCGCCGAGGACCATATGGCGACACGACCTTCGCGAGAGCTTCAGACCTTCGAAAACCCCGCCAAAGAGCGCGACTACGAGATCCGCTTCGAGACGCACGAGCTCACCGCCGTCTGCCCCATCACCGGGCAACCCGACTTCGCCACGCTCAAGGTGCGCTACGTCCCCGACGCCCTGTGCCTAGAGCTCAAGAGCTTCAAGCTCTATCTCTGGTCCTTCCGCGACGAGGGACACTTCCACGAGGCGCTCACCAACCGCATCCTCGACGACCTCGTCGCGGTCCTCTCACCGCGGCGCCTCGAGGTCGAGGGGGCCTTCAACGTGCGCGGAGGCATCGCGACCACGGTCACGGCTTCGTATCCTTAAAGAGCGTGCTCGACCTCGCCCGTGCGCAAATCCCTCACGCTTTGTCTCCCCTGGTCTTGCGTCTTGCGAGCACCCCGAGCACGAGCACGAGCGCGGGCGCCGCGAAGCTCACGCCGTAAAACCACAAGGCGTCATCGCTGCGCTTGTGGATGAGCGGGATGTCTTCTTCGCTCGTGCTCGAGGCGGCGAGGTCCTCGTCGCCCGCAAGCCACCTCAAGGCGTCGAGCGCGAGGTAGGCGTTGCCAGGGTTGCGCACGACGCCGTCCGCGAAGACATCGGCGTCACTTATGACCACGGCGCGCGTGGGCGGGGTGTCGGGGGTGCTCGCCTCGCGCTCGATTGCGGCCACGAGCTTTTGGCTGCCGCGTCGATCTCTCTTCGCGTCGAAGGCGCCGTCCTCGTCCTCGTCGCGCCACGATCCCTCGGGGGCGCGCAGCGTGAAGACGGGCTTCGCCGCTCCTTTTAGAGGCTCTATGGCGCCCGCGCCGAGCATCACCACCGCCATCCGCCTCATGTTCTGCGCGAGGGTCTTTATCGAGGGGTGTGAGGTGACGTCGCTGGTGGCGAAGTAGTACGGGCTCTGGCCTTTATCCTTGACGCGCACCGCCCCGCGCTCGCTCGCCACCTTGGCCTTGCTCACCATGAGATCGAGCGGTCGCAAAAGCTCGTCCTGCGTATCGCCATGCTCGGGATCGATGAGCAAGAGCAGCCGCCCGCCGCGCTCGAGGTAAGCGGCGATGGCCGCGCTCTCGCCCGGCAGAAAAGCCGCGACAGGTCCGGCGACGACCACGACCTCGGCGTCGTTCGGCACCTCGTCGCCGAGACCCTCGTCGAGCCCGAGCGGCTTTATGACAAAGCCGAGCGACTGCGCGAGCGCGCGGAAGTCGGCGTAGGGCAGGCGCGCGTCGTCGGGGATGGATCGCGTGTCGCGCTCCATGTGGCCCTGGGTCATGTAGAGCTTACGCGGCGGGCGCGTGACCTTTACGAGCCGCGCCTGCACCTCGCTGTCGAGCTTGCGCAAGGTGCTGCGCGCGGCGCCAAGATCGAGGCCGAGCCGCAAGGACTCGCGCAAGGTCCCCCGGGTGATCACGAGCACGCCGTTTTGCCGCACCTCGAGCTCGCGCGCGCGTTCCTGCGCCACGGCTTGATCTACCATCTCGAGCTGCACCTTCTCGCCGTGCCGCGCGAGCTTTTCGAGGTAGCCTTGCACCTGCTCGGCGACCTCGTTGCCCGGCGGCATAAAGAGCACGAAGCTCACGGGCTCTATGAGCTTCGCGATCAAGCGCGCGGTGGTCGCGCTCGGCTCGGTGGTGCGTAGAAAAGAGAGATCCCATGAGCGGTCAAAGCGCGCGGCCGCGTAGTTGAGGCCGGCGAAGGCGATGATCGCGTAGGCGACGACCGCGGCCGAGCGGCTCGCCCGCCGCAGGCGCGAGGCGTCCAAGATAGGCGCGCGGGCCATGCCGGCGAAGGCGAGCTCCGAGGCGAAGGCGCGCGTAAGGCCCATGAGCATCACGGCCGGCCAGACCACCGTCGCGACCTCACGCCAGGTGACGCGCTCGGCGCCGCGTAAGAAGATGCGGGTGAAGGCATAGAGCGCGAGCGCGAGCAGACAGAGCCCAAAACCCCTCGCCGTGAGCGCGGCGGCCTCGTAATTTGGCGTGCCGCGCGCTCGCCATATCCTCGCGGCGACGATCTTTATGCCGGCGGCGACGAGCGCGAGCCCGAGCGCGAGACCCACCGCGTAGGCGCCTTTTGCGAGCGAACGCTCGGCGAGGTAGAGCGCGGCCAGGCCGAAGGAGAAGAAGACGAGGGGGCTTTGCGCGAGCATCTAGTACCTCTGCGCGTCGAGCACGCGACACGCCGCGGTCAAGGCCACGTAGATGAGCGACACGTAGAACACCACATCCCGCGAGCTTATGAGGCCGCGCATGAAGGGCCGAAAGTGCTTGTCGTGCAAAGAGAGATAGGCCACGAGGTCCTCGACGGGCGGGCTCGCGATCTTGGCGAGCGCCCAGAACAACACGAAGACGAGCACCACGCCGCTGCCCAAGATAACGGCGACGAGCTGGTTTGGCGCGAGCGCCGAGCACAAGAGCCCGAGCGCCAGAGCCGCGCTCGCAAACAAGAGCACCCCGAGGTAGCCCGCGAGCAGGTGCCCGAGCGACACCTTGCCGTGCACGAGCACGAGCAAGGGCATGTAGATGGTGAGGGCGTTGAAGACGACGAGGAAGGCGACCCCGCCGAAGAACTTGCCGAGCACGAGCTGCCAGCTACGTATAGGTGAGGTCGCGAGCAAGACGAGGGTGCCGTTTTGCCGCTCCTCGGCGATGAGGCGCATGGCGATAAAGACGCTCACCACGGCGCTCACGCCCGAGGCCCAGAAGAAGAAGGTTTCGAGCACCACGCTCGATTTTTGTTGGCCGCTTACGGCGAAGGCGTTGAAGGCGAGCCCGAGGAAGGCGAGCGCCACCGTGAGGATGATGTAGCCCGTGGTCGTGCGCGCGTAGAGCCGAAGCTCGCGGCGCAAGATGTAAGCCATGGTGCTCATGCCGCGCCCACCTCGTCGCCGCTCGGCCTCGTCAGGGAAAGGAAGATGTCCTCGAGCGGGACGCGCACGCGCTCGAAGTGCAAGAGCCCGAGGTCGCTCGCGAGCAGGGCGCGCGCCAGCTCCTCGCGGGCGTCTTCGCGAAGCTCAAGCTTCGCGCGCAAGACGCCGTCGTGCTCGCTCTCTACCTCGTGGCGCTCTACGAAGGGGAGGCTTGTGAGCGCGCGGGCCAAGGTCGCGCGCGCGCCGCGCACCACGAGGGCGACCTCCGTGCTCGTGCGCACGCGCTCGGCGAGCTTCTCCTCGGTGCCCTCGGCGACCAAGCGGCCTTCGTGCAAGAGCAACAGGCGATCGCAGGTCTTCTCGATCTCCGCGAGCAGGTGGCTCGAGACCAGCACCGTGTGCTTCTTCGCGAGGCTCCTTATGAGCTCGCGCATGTGGACGACCTGCG
>CAYXQW010000086.1:0-4172 GCA_964466695.1 uncultured Bdellovibrionales bacterium | reverse complement strand
CATAATGTAAAAGAATCTCAACAACACGATCAACTGGCACTGGCATGACGACCTGCGCGGGGTCGAGGCTGGACGCCGGCTCGTCGAGCAAGACGAGCGCCGGCTCGTGGACGATGGCCTGCGCGATACCGACGCGGCGCTTGTAGCCTTGCGAGAGCGTGTCGATATGCTCGTGTCGCATGTCCGAGAGATCTGTCGCGGCGAGCGCCTTGGCGACTTTCTCTACCACGTGCTGCCGCACGCCTTTGATGTGCAAAACGAAGGTCAGGTATTCGCCGACGGTCATCTCGCCATAGAGCGGCGGGGTGTCGGGTAGAAAGCCCGTGCGCGCGAGGACGGCCTCGAGGTCTTCGCGAAGGTCGATGCCGTCGATGAGCACCCGGCCCGCGGTGGGCGCGAGCAGGCCTGAGAGGATGTTGAGGGTGGTGGTTTTGCCCGCGCCGTTACGGCCGAGCAGGCCCACGACCTCGCCGCGGGCGATCGTGAACGTGAGATCGTCTATAGCCGCGCGGGGGCCGTAATATTTGCTCAAGTGCTCGACGATGATCATGCCCTGCGTATCCTTCGCGGAGAAATTTCTTCCCACACCCTCCGGGGGAGTCGCAAGAGCCGAAGCTGGCTGATCGGGCTCTGCTGCGGTCAGACGATCACGAGGTGATACTTGACAGCCTCGATCGCGGTGTGTAGCCGGGCAACATGCACAACATGAATGCCGGTAAGGATCGCGCGCCGCGAGTTATGCTCTGCATCGCGCTCGCGCTCGCCGGTTGCGCCGGGCCCGTGAGTGAGGCCGACGGTACGAGCGCGCGCATCCACCACGACATCGGCATCGCCAACCTCGATCGCGGCGAGTTGCGCCTGGCCCTGCGCGAGCTTTTGCGCGCGGTCGAGCTCGACCCCGAGCTCGCCGCAACCCACAACGCCCTCGGCCTCGTCTACCACGCCATGGGCCGCAGCAAAGAGGCCCTGCATCACTACGAGCGGGCGGTGGCGCTGCAGCCGCGCTTCTCCGAGGCGCACAACAACCTCGGGGTCCTGCTCATCGACCTCGGTCGCTACGAAGACGCCATCGTGCACTTGAAGGCCGCCATCGCCGATATCCTCTACGCCACGCCGGCCCTCGCCGAGGGTAACCTGGGCTTCGCCTACTACAAGAACGGCGAGGTGGACCTCGGCTTGCAACACTTACGCAACGCCGTCGCCCAGAGCCCGAAGTTTTGCCGCGGCTATCTCTGGCTCGCGCGCATCGGGTTAGAGACGCATAACGCCGCCGACATCGTGGTCAACGCCCGGCGCTTCGCCAAGTACTGCGTCGAAGATCGGGAGATCAGTCAGAAGCTCGATCCCGAGCACGTGCGCGAGATGAATTACTACCTCGGCTCGGGGTACCTCGAGCTCGGCGACCGTGCGCAGGCCGCGCAGGCCTTCGCCGCGTGCGCGAGCCCCGACAATGCCGGGGCGTTCGGCCAGAAGTGCGAGCAAGCCCGGCGCGCTCTCGCCCGCGGCGCCGAGGCGAGCCAACCCTGAGCAGTCCCATGTCACATTTGACCCCGGGCCACGCGCGCACGATCGCGGGCCTCTCCGACGCCGCGCTGCCCTACTACCTCGCGACGCGCTTCGCCGAGGCGCCGCTGCTCGTGCTCACCGAAGACCTGGACGAAGCCGAGAAGATAGCGTTCGAGCTTCTTGCCTATGGCGTAGCGGAGGTCGCGCTCTACCCCGCCGAGGAGCAGACGCCCTTCGGCGAGGTCTCCCCCGACCCGCGCCTCACCGCCGAGCGGCTGCACCTCCTCTACCGCGTCTTGGCGGGCGAGCGGCCGCGCGTGATCGTGGCCCCGGCCTATGCCCTGCTCGGTCGCTTCATGCCCAAGGAGGAGCTCACCGCCGCCTGTGACCTCTACGTCGTGGGCGCGACGGTCGACCGGGAGGAGATCGCGCGCGGGCTCGTGCGCGCGGGCTATCAGCGCGTGAGCCTCTGCGAGGACGAGGGCACCTTCGCCGTGCGCGGCGGCGTCATCGACGTCTTCCCGAGCGGCACGAAAAGCGCCGTGCGCATAGACCTCTTCGGTGACGAGCTCGCCGCCATCTACCGCTTCGACGCTGCGACGCAGCGCAACCTCGGGCCGCTCGAGTCGGTGGTGATCCACCCCATCCGCGAGGTGCTCTTCACCGCGGCCAACGTCGAGCGCGCCAAGGCCGGCCTGCGAGCGCTCGGCGAGACGCAAGACATCCCCACGCGGCGGCTGCGCGAGCTCACCGACGAGCTCGACACCGGCAACTACTTCTTCGGCGTCGAGGCGCTCTGGCCCCTCTTCTACGAGGGGAGCACCGCGGTCGCCGAGGTCCTGTGCGACGAGGAGACGCAAGTCATCGAGCTCGGCCACCTCTCCTCGTCCGAGGTGCTCGCGCGATACGTGCACCGCGCCGAGCACGACCGGGCGCGCAAGCTCGAGCATCATCAGCTCGCGCTCGCGCTTTCCGACCACCTGCTTACGACCTCCGAGGTCGAGACCCGGCTCGCGGCGCGGCCGCGGGTGAGGTTTGCGCCCATCGCCGACGATCGCGACGAGCGTGTCGAGCGGCCGAGGATCGAGGACTTCGCCGAGCTTGCGCGCGAGCTTACAGCGCGCCGGAGCGACCCCTCTCGCGGCCACATCCTCGACCCCCTGGTGCAAGAGCTCAAGAGCTGCTTCGAGCGGCGGCTCGCGGTGCTCCTTTCGTGCCACACGCGCGGCAACGCCGAGAGGCTGCGGGAGCTCTTGCTCGCGCGCAAGCTCGATCTGCCCATCCGCGACACCCTCGCGCTCGGCAAGAGCTCGAGCCCGCGCCGGGAGATCGTGGTGGCGCCCTTGCCGGGCGGGGTCTACGACGCCGAGCGCGGCCTTGCCATCATCACCGACGTCGAGATCTTCGGCGCCGAAAAGCGGCGGGCCGCCCAGAAGACCAAGGCCGCCCCCGAGGGGCTCTCTACCCTCAAGGACCTCCGCGAGGGCGACCTCGTGATCCACGTCGACCACGGCGTCGGGCGTTACCTCGGGCTCTCGCGCCTCGTGTTGAACGGGGTCGACGGCGACTACGTCCACCTCGAGTACCAGGGCGGCGACAAGCTCTATCTGCCCATCTATCGGCTCAACCTCTTGCAGAGCTACCGCGGCCCCACCGCCGCGGCCAAGCTCGACAAGCTCGGGGGCACGCGCTGGCTCCGCGCGAAGCAGCGCGTCAAAGACGCGGTGCTGGCGCTCGCGCACGAGCTCTTGCGCTTGCAGGCGCAGCGCCGCGCGCTGCCGGGTCACGCGCTGCCGCCGCCCGACGAGCAGTTTCGCGCGCTCGAGGCCTCTTTCCCCTACGAGGAGACGCCCGACCAGCAGCGCGCCATCGACGAGGTCTTGGGAGATCTCGTCAAGGACACGCCCATGGACCGGCTGGTCTGCGGCGACGTGGGCTTCGGCAAGACCGAGGTCGCGGTGCGCGCCGCCTACCTCGCGGTGCTCGGCCAAAAGCAAGTCGCCGTGCTCGTGCCCACCACGGTGCTCGCCGAGCAGCACGGCCGCACCTTCACGGAGCGGCTCGCCGATCTCGGCGTCAGGGTGGAGGTCTTGTCGCGCTTTCGCACGCGCGAAGAGATCAAGGAGATCTTGCTCCGCGCTAGGGCAGGCGGCCTCGACGTCCTCGTGGGCACCCACCGGCTCCTCTCGAGCGACGTCGCGTTCGCCTCCCTCGGCCTCCTCGTCGTCGACGAGGAGCACCGCTTCGGGGTCAAGCACAAAGAGCGCATCAAGCAGCTCCGCTCCCAGATCCACTGCCTCACCATGACGGCCACCCCCATCCCCCGCACCTTGAACATGGCCGTGACCGGGCTACGCGATCTCTCCATCATCCAGACACCCCCGCCCGACCGGAGCTCCATCCGCACCGAGGTGACGCGCTTCGACGAGGAGGTGATCACCGAGGCCATCCGCCGCGAGCTACACCGTGGCGGCCAGGTGTTCGTGGTGCACAACCGCGTGCGCTCGATCTACGCGATGGCCGACCTCGTAAAGCGCCTGGTGCCCGAGGCCAAGGTGGGCCTCGGCCACGGGCAGATGTCCGCCGAGGAGCTCGAGGACGTGATGGTACGCTTCATCCGCCGCAAGCTCGACTACTTTGTCCGTTACCTGCTGCAGGAAGAAGTT
>CAYXQW010000085.1:0-9708 GCA_964466695.1 uncultured Bdellovibrionales bacterium | reverse complement strand
CGGCGCTAGCCGCGATCGCGCGCGAGGCCCAAGGGTCGGTGCGCGACGCCCTCTCGCTCCTCGATCAAGTGCTGAGCTTCTGTGGCGCGCAGCCGCAAGACAGCGAGGTGCTCAAAGCCCTCGGGCTGGTCGAGCGCGAGACCATCTTCCAGCTCATCGACGCTCTCCTCGTGAAAGACGCGACGAAGCTGCTCGCGCTCATCGCCGAGGTCGATCGACGCGGCCACGACCTCAACGACGTCGCCACCTTGCTGGTCGAGCACTGTCGCGATCTGCTCATCGCCAAGCTCGCGACCGCAGAGGAGGCGATGACCGATCGCTCGCCGAGCGAGCGCGAGGCGCTCTTCGCCCAGGCCCAAAAGCTCAGCAGCCCCGACGTGCACCGGCTCTTTCGAGGTCTGGTCGAGGTGGCCGAGGACGTGAGCCGCTCGAGCTTTGGGCGCGTCACGCTCGAGATGGGGCTCTTGCGCCTCTTCGAGCTCGAGCCCGTGGCACGCCTCGAGGATCTCCTCGCGCGCCTCGACGCCTTGGTCCAAGGCAAGGCCCCGCGCCCGTCGCCGCCGCCCACGGCCGCGCCGCCGCCCGACCTGACCTTCTCGCATCTGGTCGAGCGCGTGCGCGCGACGAAGCCGGCGGTGGCCTCCTTGCTCGAGCACGCTCACGTGGTGGAGTTTTCGCCCACCAAGGTCGAGCTCGGCTTCGCCGCGCGCTTCTATCTCGAGCAAGCGCAGGACCCAGAGGTACGCGGGGTGCTCACCCGCGCCTTGGCCGAGCATTTTGGCAAGAAGGTAGGCCTCGAGGTGGTCGCGCTCGACGCCGACGCCGCGAGCGTCACGAGCACCTTGGCCAAGACGCACGACGACAGCGCGCGGCGGCGCGAGGCGGAGGTCAAGACCGCGGCCGCCGCGCATCCGGCGGTGCGGCAAGTCATCTCGGTGCTCGGCGGGGAGATCACCAACGTCGTGGCGCTCCCTCGCGCCGACGACCCTACGTCGAAGAGGAGATAGGACATGGATATCGGCGATATCATGCGCTTCGCCGGGCAAATTCGCGAGCAGCTCAACGTGACGCAGCAGCAGGCGGCCGACAAGCGCGTGACGGGCGAGGCCGGCGGCGGTCTCGTGCGCGTCGTGATGAACGGAAAATACGAGGTGCTCGAGGTCAAGATCGATCCTCAGTCCTGCGCGCGCGGCGACGTGGCGCTGCTCGAGGATCTGGTGCGCGCGGCTTGCAACCAGGCGGCGGGCAAGCTGGCCGACGACCTGCGCGCCACGATGTCGGATCTCGGCAACAAGCTCGGGCTCGATCCCTCGGTCCTCGGCGGCGGTCGCTGAGCGCATGGCGCAAGACCACGTCCAGAGATTGATCCAAGAGCTCGCGCGCCTGCCCGGCGTCGGCGAGCGCTCGGCGGCGCGGCTCGCCTTCTACATTATCAAGAGCTCGCACAAGACGAGCGGCGGCGGACATTCGTTGGCGCGTGACCTCGCGGCCGCGCTTGTGCACGTCGCGGATCATGTCGGGCTCTGCGAGCTCTGCGGCAACCTCGCGGAGGCCGCGCGTTGCTCGGTCTGCGAAGATCGAGCTCGACAGCCGAGCCTCCTCTGCGTCGTCGAAGGCGTCGAGGACCTCCGCGCCGTGGAGCAGTGCGGCGCCTATCGCGGCCTCTATCACGTCTTGCATGGCGCGCTGGCCCCGCTCGACGGCATCGGCCCGGACGAGCTCCGGCTGCCCGCGCTCGCAGAGCGGGTGCGCGCGGGTGGGTTCGCCGAGGTCATCCTCGCCACCAACTCCGACGTCGACGGCGATGTCACGGCGCTCTACATCACCAAGCTGCTCAAGCCTACGGGGGTGCGGGTGACGCGCCTCGCCTCCGGGATCCCGCTCGGCGGCGAGCTCGAGTACATCGACCGCGCGACGCTCAACCGCGCGATCGCCGAGCGCCGCGACGTGTAGCGCTCAGCGGAAGCAAGACACCGTGCTCGACGAGGGCCTCGGCAAATACAAGCGAACACCGTCCAATTAGCTCGCGACCACCCCGCGTGACCTCGCGACCATGTTGAGCATGGTCCGGATCATTGTCAGAAGCATCGCGACCATGTTGAGCATGGTCCGGATCATCGTCAGCATTATCGCGACCATGTTGAGCATGGTCCGGATCATTGTCAGCATTATCGCGACCATGCTCGCTTTGGTCGCGATTCATTTCAAAATGAATCTCGACCATTCTTGGTCACCTCGTGACCTTGTTGCGTAAGCTCCCGAAGCTTCGCGGGAGCAATATCCCGCGCTCGCGCGCCGATTTGCGCTAACCTGTAGATCGCATGGGAATGGTCGTCCTCGTGGCCGACGCGGCCAAGATCACACGCGAGCTGATGGCGGCGACCTTGATCCGCGAAGGGCTCGAGGTCTTTGAGGCCCGCGACAGCAACGACATGCTGCGCGCGTGCGAAGAGCTTCAGCCGGCGCTGCTCATCTGCAACGCCATGCTCCTCGGCGCGGACGCCGCGGCGTGCTGTAAGAGGGCACGCGCGGTCGCGCGAGACATGCGCATCGTGCTGCTCGTGGGCGTAGGTGAGGTCGACGCCGCGACGGCCGAGCTCGGCTGCGACGCCGCCTTGCCGCGCCCGTTTCGCTTCCCGGCGATCCGCGAGCTGCTCTGCCGCTTCGCGCTGCTCGTCAAACGAGACACGCCCGGGGCGAGCTTTGAGACCTCTTACTCCGTCCCCGTGCCGAGCCCCACCGCCTTCGATATCAAGATCATCGCGGCGCCCGAGCCGCCCGCGCCTTCGAGCGCGGACCCGGATGCAAAGATAGCGCCCGCGCCGCGCGAGCTTGCGACGCCCACCCTCGATACGGCGACGCTCCCCATCCCTATCCCCGCCCCGCCAAGTGACACCGAGCTTTGCCCAGAGGAGGTCCTCCTCTCCGAGGAGCCCGAAGCCCCGGTCAATGACGCCCCCCCCCGCGCCGCCGCCTTACCCGAAAACCTCGACGTCGAGGGATCTTTGCTGCAAGCGCCGCTGCCGCGCATCGTCTTCGAGCTCTACGCCGCGACCTTCTCCGGCAAGCTGCGCCTCGACAGGCTCGGCGCGACGCGCACGGTGTATTTCTGGGGCGGGTTGCCCGCGCGCGTGGACTCGACGCAGCTCGAAGACGCGCTCGGGCGGCTGCTCCTCGAGCACGGGCGCATCGTGCAAGAACAATACGAGGCCGCGCTCGAATTCATGACGACCTCGCGCTGCGACGAGGCCTCTGCGCTGCTCGCGAAGGGCTGCATCGGCAAGAGCGAGCTGCTCGACATCCTGCGCGAGCAGACCGAACAACGGCTCGTCAACGCCTTCGCCTGGCGCGACGGCAGCTACAGCATCGAGCCCGACCAGAAGTTCGGCGAGTCCATGATCCTCACCGAGGTCCACCCGCTCGGCTGCATCTGGCGCGGCGTCAGCGAGCACTATGACCTCGTCTCGCTCTTGACCTACTTCTCGAGCTTGCGCGAGCGCTTCGTCGTGGGCACGGGGCTGTTCGAGCTGCACTTCGAGCGCCTCGGTCCCTTCTTGCGCGACCTCGACATCGCCGCCATGCTCGATGGCCGCACCACGTTCGAGGCCGCCTTACGCAGCGATGACGCGCGCGCCCGCGAGGTGGCGCAAGCGCTCTACGTCCTGCTCGTCACCGATATGATCCGCGCCTCCCCGACGCCGGGCGAGCCGACGCTCCTGGCGAGCACCCAGGACTCCGAGCCCGCCTTCGGCGAGGCCGTCGACTATCGGGTGATCACGCGCGTGTGCGACGAGATCAACCACGAGTACCTGCGCATCAAAGGCCGCGATCACTTCGCCGTTCTGCGTAAGGATCGCGAGGCCTCGGCCGAGAACATCGACGCCGCTTACGCCGAGCTCTCGCGCCCCTTCGCGCTCGAGGCCCTCCCGAGAGGATTGCCCGAGGACGCGGAGCGCCGCGCCGCCGAGATCTGCTCCATCCTCGCGCGCGCCCGCCACGTGCTGCGTAACCCCGAGCTCAAGGCCCGCTACCTCGAAGAGCTCGCACAACAACCCGTAGAGCCCGTGCCCGGCGACGTCACGCGCCCCGCGAACGCCGAGCAAGAGCACGAGACCGCGCTGCTCGCCGAGCGCGCCTACGCCGACGCGCTGCGCCTCTACAATAGCTGCGACTTCGAGATGGCCACCCAGAAGCTCGCCGTGGCCCTGCGCCTAAACCCACAAGAGGCGAGCTACCACGTGGCGCTCGCCCGCATCACCCTCGCGCGCGCTCCCGGCGAAGACGCGCACCAGCAGGCCACCGATATCCTCCAACGCGCCGTCGCGCTCGATCCCTCGCACGTCGAGGCCAACTTCGAGCTCGCGAAGCTGCTCGTCGCGGCCGAGCGCTACCTCCTCGCCCGCCCCCACATCATGCGTGTCTTGCAGCGCGCTCCCGAGCACGGCGAGGCGCGCGCGTTGCTGTCGAAGCTAGCGAATTAGCACTACCTGATTGGTTGTTGACCGCGCCCTCGTTGACCGCGCCCTTCGAGACGCCTTGCTGCGCAAGGCTCCTCAGGGACGCGGCTGATATTGACCGCGCCCCTTCTTGTCCGCGTCCCTTCTTGTCCGCGTCCCTTCTTAACCGCGTCCCTGAGGAGGGCTCCGAAGGAGCCCGTCTCGAAGGGCGCGGTCAAGAAGGGCGCGGCTGATATTACTCGCGCCTCTTCTTAAGGGGTTTTTACGATGAGGCCTGGCTCGATCTCGCGCAGCGCGCTCTGCACGATGCAGGTCGCCGCGTTGTCGCGCACGTCGATCACCATGAGGTTGGCGATGGGCGTTGGGGGGAGCCTCGTCTTGGGGTGCAAAGGGTCGCGATCGGTATAGACCACGAGGCGGTTACGCGACTTGAGCCCGCTGCTCGCGCCGAGGTCCACGAAGACTATCTGGCGCTGCCCCGCCATCTGCTCACCGGGCTGCACCGCCAAGACCACCCCCTCCAGGTGCCGATCGCTGGTGGTGGGTTGCTGTTGCAAGGACGGCAGCTTCATCAGGGGCGCGACGCGCTGGCCGCGCTCGATCTCCACCATCGCGTCGGTGAGCTTCGCGCGCGCGATGTTGCTCTCGGCCGATCCCTGCATGGTGGCGAAGCCCGTGATCTGCGTCATGTAGCCGTAGCGCTTGTGGGTGCGCGGGTGCTTCACCTCCTGCACCGTGCGG
Source organism: uncultured Bdellovibrionales bacterium (assembly GCA_964466695.1). Lineage (GTDB taxonomy): Bacteria > Myxococcota > XYA12-FULL-58-9 > XYA12-FULL-58-9 > JAFGEK01 > CAYXQW01. Next base: position 4,510 of record CAYXQW010000085.1, on the reverse strand, counting down.
TACACCATGTAACGCTGCCCCGAGGCGTGGCGCTGGCCCTCGGGGAAGGTGATGAAGACGTCGTCGGGTGGGGTGAGCAAGATCTTGTCGGAGATAGAGTTGGTCAGAGTGCCAGACTCCGCGAGCTCTTTTGGCGAGACGAACAAGCTGAGCTGCTCCCGGCTCGGTCGCGGCGCGCGTCGAGGCTCGGGGGCGACGTCGGCCTCCTCGATCACCTCCTCCGCTGGCTCTTGCTCCTCGGGCAGCTCGCGCTCGCTCGAGGCGAGCTGCGCGAGGTGCGGCAAGGGTTGATCGGAGGGCTGAAAACGCACGAGGTCGCCCGGATAGATCCAGTGCGGGTTGGTGATCTCGGGGTTGTAAGACCAGATGCGCGGCCAGTGCCACGGAGACCCGGCGTAGCGCGCCGAGAGATCCCACAGGGTGTCACCCTTCTGCACCGTGTGCTGGTCTATCGTGGGTCGATACTCGTCGCCTCCCGGCGTCGTGGTGATAGGCTGGCCCGCGGCCGGCACCGCGAACGCCGCCATCGACAGCAACAAGAGCTCCCGCGCGCGCCGCCCGCAAAATCTCAGCCACCTCACCGTGTCGCTCCCATCGCGCCGCCGAGCCGCGACCGCGCCAAGTCCGCGAGCGCCGAGCTCGGGTAGTTGTTGACCAAGTCGGCAAAAGACTGCCGCGCCTTCTCCGCCTCCCCCAGGCGCTCGTAGGCCGTGCCCATGCGAAACAGCGCGTCGGCCACCTTGCTGCTCTTCGGATGACGCAAGAGCAGGCGTCGAAAGGACGCCACCGCCTCGGTGAAAGCGCCGCCCTCGAAGTAGGCCTCGCCCGCCCAGAACAAGGCCATGTGTGTTTGCGTGTGGCTCGGATAGCGCTCGCCAAAGCGCGCAAAGGACTTCGCCGCCTCGAGACCTCGGCCTTCGCGAAATGCCCGCATGGCGTCACGAAAAGCGCCGTCGGCCTCGGCGTTCGTCAAAGTGGCGCGCGCGGCGGGGGCGGGCGGCGGCACCTTGGCCACCGTGAGCCGCGGCGGCTCGCTATCGCCCGTAAGCTCGATGTCGACCACCTCGGGTAGGCTCTGTGGCGCAGCCGGGCGTGGCTCGAGCTTGACGATGCGCAGGTGCGGCGGCGTCTGTCTCGCCTCGGTGTCCGCGCGCTCGCGCTCGTGCTGGTCGTTGATGAGGAACACCTGATTTTGCAGCTCCACGAGCTGCGTATCGTGACGCGCGAGCTTCGCCTGCATGGCCGTGAGGCGATCTTCGAGCGCGCGCGTCGAAGCCTCGCGCGAGGTCGCAGCGCAGGCGCCGAGCGTCGAGGCGAGGGCACAGAACGAGAGAGCAAGTCGGGTCACGCGCCGAGTGTCGCTTCGGCGCGGGCGGAGATCAAGAAATCGGCCGGCGCGCGGCGAAGCGCGCGTAGAGGTAGCCGCCTATGAGCAGCGCGGCGGCGAGGGTCGCGCCCACCGCGATGCGCGCGATGGTCTTTAGAGACCACACGTCGAACAGGGCGAGCTTCGCGGTGGCGAGGCATAGCAAGACGATCCCGAGCAGGCGGTAGAGGCGCTCCTTGAGCAAAAAGCCCACGATCAAGAGGCCGATGGCGTAGATGCCGATCACGATGGTCGTGACCATGATCTCGAAGGGGCCCAAGGCCGCGAGCTTTTGGTGCCAGGCCGCGAGCAGCAGGTCGAGCTTTTCGGGTGGCATCCCGGCGGTGACGAGGGGCGGCGAGGCCTGCACGACTAGGCGGAGCTCCATGATGAACATGGCGAGCAAGGCGAGGTGGCCGGCGATGAGCGTGAGCACCGCCCCTGTGCGAAAAGAGAGGCGCGCGCGAAGGGGCGCGAAGAGGCGGGCGCAACCTAGGAGCGCGAGGCCGAGCGTAAGGATCGCGAGCCCGCGAGGGTTTAAAAAGGGCGTGGGCGCGAGCGCGCCGTGCACGCCCGCGGTAGCGATGAAGAGCGTGCGTTGTGCCTCTGGCCAGTCGAGATCGCAGGCGACGAAGCGCACGAAGGTCGCGGCGAAAAGGAGCAGGGTGAGCGCGACGAAGAAGGGGCGCCCGGTCCGCTCGCCGTCTCGGGAGTTTCGCGCGAGCCAGGCGAGGACTGCGGCCGCGAGCGCCCAGGCGATGGTGATGCTCGGTCCCGTGAGCAACAACGCGAGGGCGATGACGAAGAACGTCGCCGCGAGGCCGAAGGGCAGCGAGGCTTTGAGGGGCGCTATCCTCAAGCCTATCACGAGGTAGAGGAGGCCGGCGAAGAAGGCTCCCGCGGCGCGCGCTGTAGGAGCGCTCGCGGGGGTGCTCAAGAAGAGCAAGACGAGAAAGACGATGCCCGTGTTCGCCATCGTGGCGAGGTGCACGGCCTCGGGTGAGACGCGACGGCGCGAGGGCCCTCGCGCCATGATGGCGAGGTTTAGCAGGAGCCAGAGGCCGATCTCCCCGAGGAGGACGGGGTCGAGCCTCGCCGCGGCGTCCGCCTCCCAGGTGACGATCGCGAGCATCGAGAAGGACACCAGCATGGGCAGGCCGAGCCAGGCGTCGTGGTCTGTTCGTAATAACAGCGCGCCGGAGGCCAAAACGAGCCCGAGGAGCACGCCGCCGAGGATGAGCGGGTGATCGTAGAGCAGGGCGGCCGCGGCGACGTGCGCGAAGATCGTGGCGACGATGAGGAGGATCAGAGAGATGAGGGCCCGCGCGCGCCGCCGCGCGAAGACGCCGGCGCTACCGAAGAGCACGGCGAACAAGCCCGCAAAGAGGAGAGGGATCACGCGCGCGGCGAGCTTGAAGTAAGCGCCCTGGAGGTCCTGCAAGAGCTCGTCGAGCAGCCCGGGAGGAGGGGGCGGCGAGACGTCGAAGTAGCTGCTGTGCCAGCTCGTAAAGAGCGCGATGATCCCGAAGACGGCCAGGCCCACGACTACCTTGTAGTTGTGCGCGATGGCCAGAAAGAGGGCGCTGCCCGCCATCGTCAAGAGATAGGCGAAGAGGGCGAGCGGTCGATCGCTGCCGCTCGCGAGCAGCACGGGGTTTAGGAGGGCCGCGAGCAACGACAAGGCGAGCAGGAGCTGCGAGCCGTGCATGTGCGCGAGCACGCCGCCGAGCGCGCAGAGCAAGGCGATGAGCACGAGAGCCAAGGCCAGAGAGAGGATCTGATAGAAGGAGAAGGCGGCGAAGACGGTCACGATCAAGACCGCGAGGCCGAGCCCCATGACACCGTGCGCGAAGTAGGGTCGGAGCTCTGCGCGCCGTCGCGCGAGGCGCGAGCCTGTCGCGAGCAGCGCCGCGCCGAGCAGGGCGCCGACGCCGACGCGGCCGAAGGGCCCGATCCATTCGCGATCGATCGCGAGCTTGAAGAACCACGCGACGACGAGGATGCCGATCACGGCGCCGAGGCGCGTGAACCAGACGAGGCCGATGGTCTCCTCGAAGGAGGTGCCCCGACGCCGCGGCGCCTCGCTGGGAGCGGGCGCCTCGAGCGTTGGCGCGGTTGCGATGATCTTCGGGGCCGCCACGGTCTCTTGGACGTGGTCGCGCTCGCCCTCGAGCTTCTCTAGGCGCATAGATAGCGCGCAGAGCTCGAGCTGCGTCGCGCGCCGCGTTCGCACCGCGAGGATCACGGCGATGACGGGGAGGGCAAAACAAAAGATGGTCAGCACGGCGATGACGAGCAAGATCCCTATGATTCCCGACATGACGATAACGACTATCAGATGACGAGGATGGATGGCAGCATTTGCGGTACCATTGAATTTACCCCAAGACTCGCGTGTCGCGGTCTTTCGGATGCGCAATGGCCGATGTCAAAGCTAGGGATATGACGAAGCGACGGGCGATCGCGTACCTCACCAACGACCCGGGATTCTCCGATGACTATCAGGGCGAGATAAGGCTCGGGATCGAGAAGGCCTGCCAAGAGCACGACATAGATCTCTGGGTCTACGCTGGCCGCACCAATTGGTCGGCCGACATGACACAGCGCTGCGTCTACGGCCTCATCGATCCGTCGCACATCGACGGCATCATCCTCTCGGCCGGCGCCATCGCGTCGCACTATTCGCCGCAGAAGGTGCTGGCCGATGTCCTCGCGCGGTGCCCGGTGCCGGCCATCTCCATCGGACAGCGCTGCGAGGGAGTGGGCAATATCCTCGTCGACAACAAGAATGGCGCGTTGCGTCTGGCGGAGCACCTCGCGAGCGTGCACGGATATCGCAAATACGCCTATATCTCCGGGCCGCAGTCTCACGACGATTCTCGGGATCGGCTCGAAGGCACGATGAGCGCTCTCTCTCGTTACGGAATAACCCTCGCCCCCGAGGCGATTCGTTGCGGCGATTTCTCAATCGTCTTGGCGCGCGCGGCGATGCGTGACTTGCTGCGCCATAACTATGGTTTCGACGTGGTGATCGCCGCGAGCGACGACATGGCCATGGGGGCCATCGAGGTCTTGCGCGCAGAGGGTACCAATTGCCCGGTGCAGGTCGCGGTGGTCGGGTTCGACGACTCGCCGAGCTCTCGT
>CAYXQW010000084.1:0-9743 GCA_964466695.1 uncultured Bdellovibrionales bacterium | reverse complement strand
CCATCATCGTGGTCACCCACGACGAGAAGATCATCCCGACGTTCAAGCGCATCTATAATATCCGCGACGGCAAGACCTACGAGGAGCCCGGCGAGGGCCGGCCGCTATGAGGCGCTCGCAGAGTTTTGTTGCCTTATAGCGGCAGGTGAGTTATGCGGCGCGGTATTAGAGGATGTCACGCGTCGAGGTAGCGGGTCACAAGGCCGCACGACTTGTCGGCGCAGCATTCGAATGGTAAGCTTTTAAATCAAGTATCCTTTCACTCAACGCACGCTGTAGCGAATGATCATTTTACGGGAGTATCGGTGAACAGAGGTCCGCGTGATCGCGGCAGGGGCGGAATGCCGGCCAACGATCACAGTTCGCTAAGCAAGGTTTTTGGCAGCTCCGATGACGCGAGCGCCGAGCATCGCCGCAAGCTCGAGGCCCTGTTCGGTAACAACGGAGCGCCGAGCTCGGCCGCGAGCTCACCGCGCCCCCGCGCCGAGGGCAAGGTGTTCTCGAGCCCCCGTAAGTCCATAGGTCGAACTCCCTCCGAGTATCGCTTGCGCTTAGAGCGCCTGCGCATCGCCCGCGAGGTCGAGGAGATCCGCGAGGCGACCGACAGCTTCTTGCAGTTTCATCAGCTCCCGGACGACGTCGACATCCTCTATAAAGTGCTGCAACACCCCTCCGAGAAGGTAGTGCGCGAGGCGCTCGGTCAGATCTCGTCGCTCATAAGCCAGGGACGGATCCGCAGCAGCATGATCCTCGATGACCGCCTCAACAGCCTCGACGAACGCACCCTCGAGGACTCGACCCGCTCCTACATCGAGGGCGTGCGCGGCCAGCTCGCGCGCGTCAAGGGCACTTAGGGCCCGCAAACTAGACGCGTCGCACGCGCGGTTCGACGTGGCTCGCGCCTATTGCGCGAATGAGCAGAAACGACCATCAAAGGTCCATGACCCGCGTGATCGACCCCGTCAACGTCGCGACCGGCGCGATCCTCGAGAGCATCTCCGATGGCGTGTTCACCGTCGACCTCAACTGGCGCGTCACCTCCTTCAACCGCGCCGCCGAGGTCATCACGGGCGTTTCGCGCGCGGAGGCCATCGGCCGGCGCTGCGCCGACGTGTTCCGCGCCAGCATGTGCGAGAGCGAGTGCGCGCTCAGACGCACGATGGCGAGCGGCGTCCCCGTCGTAAACCAGGCGGCCTTCATCGTCACCGCGAGCGGCAAGCGGCTGCCGATCAGCGTCTCGACCGCCCTCTTACGCGACGAGCGCGGCGAGGTCGTGGGCGGCGCCGAGACCTTCCGCGACCTCAGCATCATCGAGGAGCTGCGCACCCAGGCGAGGGGCCGCTTCCAGGTCGGAGACATCACGAGCCGCAGCGCCTCGATGCGAAGGCTCATCGAGGTGCTCCCGCGGGTCGCCGACAGCGAGAGCACGATCCTGCTCCAAGGCGAGACCGGCACCGGCAAGGAGCTCGTGGCGCGGGCGATCCACAACCTCAGCGGCAGGCGCGACGGCCCGTTCGTGGCCATAAACTGCGGCGCGCTCCAAGACACGCTCCTCGAGTCCGAGCTCTTCGGGTACAAGGCCGGCGCCTTCACGGGGGCCAACAAAGACAAGCCCGGCCGCTTCGCGCTGGCGCGCGGCGGGACCTTGTTCCTCGACGAGATCGGCGAGATCAGCCAGGCCCTGCAGGTCCGTCTCCTGCGCGTTCTCCAGGAGAGACAGTACGAGCCGCTCGGCGCCGTCCGCACGGAGGAGGCCGACGTACGGGTGATCACCGCGACCCACCGCGACCTCGACGCGCAGGTGGAGCGCGGCGCCTTTCGCCAAGATCTCTACTACCGCATCAAGGTGATGAAGCTCGAGCTGCCTCCCTTGCGGCGGCGCCGCGAGGACGTCCCCCTGCTCATTCAGCAATTCATCGACACCTTCAACGCCCTCCAGAACAAGCGCGTGACCCGCGTGAGCGCCGACGTGCTCGCGGTGCTGAGCGCGCACGACTACCCGGGCAACGTACGCGAGCTCTCGAACATCATCGAGCACGCCTTCATGTTGCTCTTAGAGGGTCAGATCGAGCTTACGCACCTGCCCACAGAGCTCATCCCCACGACCGTGAGCCGCCCCAAGGACCGTAAGCTCGTGGAGACTTTGAGCGCGATCGAGGCGCGCGCGATCCGCACGGCCATCGAGCGTCATGGCGGTAATCGCCTGGCCGCCGCGCAGGAGCTCGGCATCCACAAGAGCACGCTCTTTCGCAAGATCCGCGAGCTCGGCATCGAGCTCCCAAAGCGAGACGGCAGGTCTCGCCCAAACACCAAAGGAGAAGGTCATGAACCCTGAGATCCAAGAGGCGAAGCACCCCAAGAAGATCGTCATCATCGGCGGATCGGCCGCGGGGCCGAAGGCGGCGGCCAGAGCCAGGCGCCTCGACGAGCAGGCGGAGATCACGATCCTGCAAAAGGCTGACAACCTGTCGATGGCCTCGTGCGGCTACCCCTATTACGTGGGGGGGTTCTTCGATGACCGCAATCAGCTCCTCTGCACGCCGACAGGCGTCGTGCGCGACCCGGGCTTCTTCCTCAAGGCCAAGGGGATCGTCGCCAGGACCGGGACGGAGGTGACGAAGATCGACCGGGAGAAGAAGGTCGTCATCGCGCGTGACCTCGAGACCGGACGCGAGGAGGAGCTCCCCTACGACAGCCTCGTGCTCGCGACCGGGGCGAGGCCTCGGATACCGAACATCCCGGGACGAGAGCTGCGAGGCATCACGACCCTGCAGTCGATGCAGGACGCGGACTTCCTCCGCAAGATCCGCGACGAGAAGCAGATCAAGAAGGCCGTGATCATCGGCGGCGGCCTCATCGGCATCGAGACCTGCGAGGCTCTCCATCTCGCGGGCCTCGACATCACCATCATCGAGCTTTTGGACCAGCTCCTCACCTTCCTCGACTGGGACCTCGCCAAGCTCGTCGAGAACCACGTCCGCCAAAATGGCGCCAACGTCATCACTGACAACGGCATCGCCGAGTTTTTGGGCGAGGATGGACGCTTGACGGGGGTGAAGCTCAAAAACGGCACGGAGCTCGAGTGTGAGCTCGCAGTGGTGGCCATAGGTGTAAGCCCCAACGTACAGCTCGCCAAAGACGCGGGGATAGAGATAGGCACGGCGGGCGGCATCGTGGTCGATGAGCACATGATGACCTCGGATCCTGCGATCTACGCGGCGGGAGACTGCGTCGAGGTCTTACACCTCCTGTCCAAAAAGAAGGTCCACGCTCCTTATGGAGATCTCGCGAACCTCCAAGGTCGCGTGGCGGGCGAGAACGCCGTGCTCGGAAACCGCGCCACCTTCCCTGGGACCATCCAGACCGGCATCTGCAAGATCTTCGACTTCGCCGGTGGCGCGACCGGGCTCTCGGAGGCCGCCGCCCGCGCCGCGGGCTTCGTGAACATCGCGACCTGCATAAACGCGAGCCCGGACAAGCCCGGCTTCATGAACGGCAAGCTCCTCGTGACCAAGCTCGTCGCCGACGCCTCCTCGGGGCAGATCCTCGGCGCGCAATGTATCGGCCCCGGCGACGTGAGCAAGCAGCTCGCGATCTGGGCGATGGCGGTCAAAAACCGCATGACCATAGGAGAAATGTGCAACGCGGATTTGCCTTACGCGCCGCCCTTCTCGCTCGCGATCGACCACAGCATCGCGACGGCGCACATCCTCGAGAACAAGCTCGAGGGCCGCATGCAGGGCATCTCGACCGTCGCCGTCAAAAAGAAGCTCGACGCCAAGGAGCCGATCTTCCTCCTCGATGCACGCGGCCCGGACGAGTACGAGCAGCTTCGGCTCGGCGTCGGGGAGCACCTCATCCCGCTCGGCGCGCTGCGCTCGCGCCTGCAAGAGCTGCCCGCGCAAAAAGACGCGGAGATCATCTGCTTCTGCAAGATCTCGCTGCGCGGCTACGAGGCGGCGCGCGTGCTCGAGGGCCACGGTTGGAAGAACGTCAAGGTAATGGAAGGAGGCATCGCGGCATGGCCATACTCGCGCGAGAAGTAACCCCAAAAGCTCAAGTGAACGCGAACCAGGCCTCCCTGGACGCTCTGCGCGACACCGAGCATCCAGAGTGTCTCATGTGCGGGGCGATAAATCCGCTCGGCCTAAAGCTCAAGTTCAGGGTCCAGCAAGACGGCGCCGTCGTCGCGATGTTCCCTTGCCGTGAGGCGTTTCGGAGCTATCCCGAGACGCTGCACGGCGGGATCATCTCGGCCCTGTTCGACGCGGCGATGACCAACGCCTTGTTCGCGATAGGCGTAGTCGGGGTCACAGTAGAGCTCACGGTGCGCTTCCTCGCCCGGGCGGAGCTAAACCGCGGCGCCGTGGTGCGCGCCTTCGTAGAGAAGGACACGCACCCGCTCTTTTATCTTCGCGCCGAGCTCGAGCAGGACGGCAAGCTCAAGGCGCGCGCCACGGCCACGTTCATGGTCAGAGGCTGCATGTGATGGTCGCCGAGATCACTATCCTCGTCGACAACAAAGCCTCGGGCGCCTTGCTCGGTGAGCACGGGTTTTCGGCCTGGATAGAGGTCTCTGGCCGGCGGCTGCTCTTCGACACGGGCCAAAAGACGGCCCTCGCGAGCAACGCCACAGAGCTCGGCGTCGATCTCACCAAAACCGACGCCCTGATAATCAGCCACGGCCACTACGATCACACCGGCGGCCTCCCCCTGGCCCTCGCTCGCGCCCCGACCGCGGAGGTCTACGCCCACCCCGCGGCGACTGCCATCCGTTACTCACTGCGCGACGGGGTGGCGAAGCCCATCTCCATGCCCGAAGCCGCGCGCGCCGCGCTCGCGGCCCACCCGCCTTACGTACGTTGGGCCACGGAGCCCACGCTCCTCGCCGACGGCCTCGGGCTGACCGGCGCCATCTCGCGAGAGACGACCTACGAGGACACCGGTGGGCCTTTCTTCCTCGATCCCGAAGGGACAAAACCCGATCCGATCGAGGACGATCAGGCCCTGTGGATGAGCACGAGCCGAGGCCTGGTCGTCGTCATGGGCTGCGGGCACGCGGGCCTCATAAACACGCTGCGAAAGGCTCGAGCGTTGAGCAAAGAGCCCCGGCTGCACGCGGTGCTCGGGGGCTTTCACTTGAACGCGGCGAGCCCTAAGAGACTTGAGCGCACGATAACCGACCTGCATGAGCTCAATCCCGATTTAATCATCCCGTGCCACTGCACCGGCGAGGCGGCGACAGCAAAGCTGCAACAAAGCTTCGGCGCGCGTGTCGTGCCAGGAAATGTCGGGGCGGTGTTCGGTTTCGACGACGCCGAGGTGTAAACCGGCGCTTTCCGCGCGCCTAAAGGTTGTGCTACGTCCGACGCCGCCGTGACTTACGAACCTTCGATCCTCATCGTCGCCGGAGAGGCCTCCGCCGACCTGCACGGCGCGTATGTGCTACGCGCGCTCGCGCAGAAATACAAAGGCGCGCGCGCGCGCGGCGTCGGCGGCGAGGCCATGCGCGCCCTCGGGCTCGAAACCCTCGCGCGCGCCGAAGAGCTCTCGCTCGGGGGCCTGACCGAGGTGGCCTTCGCGATCCCGCGCGTGCTCGGCATCATGCGGCGGCTTACGCGCGCGTGTGCCGAAAAGCGGCCCGCGGTCGCCGTGCTCATCGATCTGCCCGACTTCAACTTGCGCCTCGCCAAAAAGATCAAGGCCCTCGGCGTCCCGGTCATCTACTACATAAGCCCGCAGCTTTGGGCCTGGCGCCCGGGGCGCGTCGCCAAGATCCGCGCCCACGTCGACCGCATGCTCGTCATCTTGCCCTTCGAGCGCGAGTTCTATCGCGCGCACGGCGTCACGGCGGAGTTCGTCGGCCACCCGCTGGTGGAGGAGCTGCCCCCGCCGACCACGCGCGACGCGGCGAGGCGCGCCCTTAAACTCGAAGCGCCCGCGGACGCGCCCGTCGTGGCGCTCCTGCCCGGGAGCCGCGCGCAGGAGCTCGATCGCCACTTGCCGACGATGCTCGAGGCCTTGCAGATCTTGCGTCAAGCTCATCCCGCGACCCGCGCCCTGATCGCGGTGGCGAGCACCATCTCGCGCGCGCTCGTCGAGGAGCACGTCGCCCGCGCGGGCGTCGAGGTCACGCTCGTCATGGGGCGGGCGAGCGAGGTCATAAGCGCCGCCGACGCCGTGGTCGTCTGCTCCGGCACCGCCACCTTGCAGACGGCGCTCCTCTTGCGGCCCATGGTCGTGGTCTACCGCGTCTCGTGGCTCACCTACCGCATCTTGAAGCGCCTCGTGCGCGTGCCTTACATCGCGCTCGTAAACCTCATCGCCGAGGAGAAGATCGTCGAGGAGCTCGTCCAGGGCGACTTCACCCCCGCGGCGGTCGCGCAAGAGCTCGGTCGGCTGCTCTTCGACCACGAGCTTCGCCGAGCGCAGGAGTCGAAGCTCGCCCGCTTGCGCGACCTGCTCGGCTCACGCGGCGCAGCCGAGCGCGTCGCCGAGGTCATCGCCGGCTACCTCCCGCCATCACAAGGAGCGTCGTGATGACCAAAGACCGAGCCTCAGCGGTGGTGCTCTTGCCCACCTACGACGAGCGCGACAACCTCGAGCGCATCGTCCCCGCCATCCTCGCGGCGGCCCCCGTGGACATCTGCATCATCGACGACAACTCGAAAGACGGCACGGGCGAGCTCGCCACGACCTTGGCCGCCAAAAACCCACGGGTCCATGTCTTGCATCGACCCTACAAAGATGGGCTCGGCAAGGCCTACCTCGCAGGCTTTCGCTTCGCGCTCGCGCGATCATACACGCGCATCATCGAGATGGACGCCGACTTCTCGCACCCGCCGCGCTTCTTGCCCGCCCTCCTCGCGCAAAGCGAGACGCACGATCTCGTGCTCGGCTCGCGCTGGGTCAGAGGCGGCGGCACCGAGAACTGGCCGCTCCGCCGGCGACTCATCTCGCGCTTCGGCTCGCTCTACGCGCGCATGTGGCTCGGCGTCGGCGTCCGCGACCTCACGGGCGGCTTCAAGTGCTTCCGCCGCGAGGTGCTCGAGGCCATAGACCTCGACGCCATAAAGACGCGCGGCTACGCCTTTCAAGTCGAGGTGACCTACCGGGCCTTGCGGCTCGGCTTTCGCGTCGCCGAGATCCCGATCGTCTTCGTCGAGCGCACACACGGCGCCTCCAAGATGTCGAGCGCGATCGTCCGCGAGGCCGTGCTCGCCGTGCCGCGGCTACGCTTTATGGTGAAGCCATGAGCTTGTTGCGACGCCTACGCCCTTATCTTCGCCCCGAGCTCGGCACGCTGCTCACCGCGTACGGCTGCATGATGGTGCTCGGCGCGACCTCGGCCGCGTATGCCTTCCTCGCGGGCCCGGCGCTCAAGTTCGTCTTCTCGGGCAGCCTGCTCGACCTCGTGCACACGGGGTCGGGCGAGGTGCGCGCGCTCTGGCAGATGTTGCCGTCCTCGTGGCTCGCCGGCCTCAACACCCTCGCCGAGCGCTCGGCCGTCTACCTCGTGCCCATGCTCATCGTCGCCGTGGCCGTAGCCAAGGGCATCGCGCAGACCGGGCAGTTCTACCTCGTGGGCAAGGTCAGCCAGCGGCTCTTGCTGCGGCTCCGCCGCGACGCCTTCGGCGCCTTGCTCGGCCAGTCTCCGAGCTTCTTTACGAGGCGCGCGCACGGGGATCTCTTGAGCCGCTTGACCAACGACGCGAACCTCGTCGAGCAGGCGGTCTTCTACGGCATAGCTCCCGCGGTGCGCGAGCCGCTGGCGGTCATCTTCCTCCTCGCCTTTTGCTTCTTCACGAGCCCGAAGCTCGCCCTGTTCACCTTCATCATCGTCCCCGTGGCCGTGCTGCCGCTCGCCCGCTTCTCCAAGTGGTTAAAGAAGGTGTCGCGGCGCGGCCAGGCGGCCCAGGGCGAGATCAACGCCGCGTGCTACGAGTCGCTCGCCGGGGTGCGCGTGGTGCAGGCCTTCGGCGGCGAGGCCTATGAGCAAGAGCGGCTCGCGCGCTCCTCGTTGCGCTACTTTCGCCAAATGCTGGTGAGCTACTTCATCCGGGCGGTGCGCACGCCCACGATGGAGATCTTGGGGGCCCTGTCGCTCGGGGCGCTGCTCGCCCTGCTCGGCTATCGCGTGCGCGTCCACGGCGACGACCCGGCCAAGTACATCAGCTTCTTCGTCGCCATCGTCATGATGTACGACCCGCTCAAGAAGCTCGGGAGCGTGGCCGACTACCTCGCCACCGGCGCCGCCGCCATGGAGCGCATCACCGAGATCATCGATCTGCCGGCGGAGATCATAGACCGCCCGGGCGCCACGGCCCTCACGGACTTTCGCGAGGCCGTGCGCTTTTTTGGCGTGGGCTTCGCCTACACCGAGACGAAGGTGCTCGAGGGCGTGGACTTGACGCTCGCGCGCGGCGAGGTGCTCGCGCTCGTCGGGCGCTCGGGCTCGGGCAAGACCACCCTCGCCAACTTGCTGCCGCGCTTCTACGACGTGACCGAGGGCCAGGTGCTCATCGACGGCCACGACGTCCGCGACCTCACGCTCGCGAGCTTGCGCGCGAAGGTCAGCGTCGTGAGCCAGGACACCTTCCTGTTCAACACCTCGATCGCCGCCAACATCGCCTACGGGCACCCCGAGATCCCACGCCGAGACATCGAGCGCGCCGCACGCGCCGCGCACGCCGCCGAGTTCATCGAGCGCCTGCCCGAGGGCTACGAGACGGTCATCGGCGAGCGCGGCATCATGCTCTCGGGAGGGCAAAAGCAGCGCCTCGCCATCGCCCGCGCGTTCTTGCGCGACGCGCCCATCCTGGTGCTCGACGAGGCCACGAGCAGCCTCGACGTCGAGAGCGAGCGGCACGTGCAGGTCGCGCTCGAGCAGCTCATGAGCGAGCGCACCTGCCTCGTCATCGCTCACCGCTTGTCTACCGTGCGCCGCGCCGATACCATCGCCGTGCTCGAGCGCGGGCGCATCGTCGAGCGCGGCCGGCACGAGGACCTGCTCGCGCGAGGTGGTGAGTACGCGCGCCTCTATGCCATGCAGTTTCACGAACCTGGTGCCTAGAACAAGAGCGATGCGAGCGCGGATCATACTCTTTGCCGTGATCGCGATCATCGTCGCGGCGCTCGGCCTCCTCGCCCAGCGCCTGCGCGCGCGCGCCTTTACGCCTCCCGTCACCGAGAAGGCCGAGGGGCTCGTCGCCGGCATCTTCAAGGTCCGTTCGAGCCTGAGCCCCGGCTCGCGCCTCGAGCTTGAAGAGCTCGTCGCCAAAGCCCGCGCCCAAGAGCTCGACTTCATCGTGCTCACAGATCGCCACCGGCAATACGCGGGGCCCATGCTCGAGGACGGCGTCGTGGTGCTCTCGTACGCCGAGCTCATGACCCGCGAGGGCGTGCTCATCGGCCTCGGGGCCAAAGACGTCCTCCCGAAGGCACGGCGCGAGCAGCGTAACGCCGCCGCCGCCATCCACGAGCTCGGCGGCAAACCCATCGTCGCTCACCCCTTCGATCGCAAGCACCCCTTCATGGGCTCTTGGCTCGAGGTCTCTGGCCTCGAGATCGCGAGCTTCTCCTCTTCGATCCGGCGCCGCGGCGGCCCTGCTTTCCTCGGGCTTTTGCCCACCATCGCAGCCGGGCTCTTGAATCCAAAGCTCGCGCTCTTGCAGCTCTACGAACGCGAGGCGCCCGCGCTCGCCGCCTGGGACCGCCACCTAGACCCCGCCTTCGCCGGCTTC
>CAYXQW010000083.1:0-9785 GCA_964466695.1 uncultured Bdellovibrionales bacterium | reverse complement strand
GTGCGACCTCGGCTGTCTAGGCGCGTAGGTCAGTCAAACGGCCCGAGTCAAGCCGCGATATGGGCGATAACACGGCTGTACTGATCTCTTAGCTCCTCGAAGAGAACATCGAGACCGGCGGCTTTATGGCGCTTGAGGGGCCAGAGAAAACAACGAAACGGGTCTTTTGCGCGAGGCTGTCGAGCCGTAGGCACACGCCTCCCGTTGGAAAGCGCGCGCGCCGATGCTAAGGCCACGGCATGAGCACCCCCTCCTCTCGGCGCTGCGATTGGGACACCTACTTCATGCAGATCGCGCGCGTGGTCGCTACGCGCTCGACCTGCGACCGCAAGCACGTCGGGGCGGTCATCGTGCGCGCGCGCACCATCTTGTCCACCGGCTATAATGGCTCGATCCGCACCCTGCCCCACTGCGACGAGGTGGGTCACATGATGGAGAACGGTCACTGCGTCGCTACCGTCCACGCCGAGGCCAACGCCATCATCCAGGCCGCCAAGAATGGCGTGGCCATCGATGGCGCCGACATCTACACCACCGCGAGCCCCTGCTGGCCTTGCTTCAAGCTCATCGCCAACGCCGGGCTTCGCCGCATCGTCTTCGGCGAGTTCTACCGCGACGAGCGCATCTTCTCCTACGCCGAGAAGCTCGGCATCGCGCTCGTGGAGGTAGAGGCCCGCGACGGATGACCTTGCGTATTGGCCCGTACACGCTCGCGAGCCCGTGGCTGCTCGCCCCCATGGCGGGGGTGAGCGAGCTGCCGTTTCGGGCTATTGTCCTCGAGCTAGGCGCCGGCGGCGCACCCACCGAGCTCATAAGCGCCAAGGGTCTCGTGTATGGATCTGCCCGCACCGAGCATTACCTCGCGCGGCACGAGCGGGAGCGGCCGTTCTGGGTGCAGCTCTTTGCCGGCGAGGCCGAGGCCTTGGCCGAGGGGGCGGCGCTGGCGGTCGATGCGGGCGCCGAGATCATAGACCTCAACATGGGCTGCCCGGTGAAGAAGGTCACCCGCACGGGCGCGGGGGCGGCGCTCTTGCGCGACGTCGCCAAGGCAGGCGCGGTTTGCGCCGCGGTCACGAGGAGGGTCTGTGTGCCTGTCACCGCCAAGATCCGGGCCGGGCACGACCTCGGCTCGCTCAACTTTCTCGAGATAAGTCGCGCGCTCGCCGACGCGGGATGTCAGGCCATCGCCCTGCACGCGCGCACGGCCACCCAGAGCTACGGCACCAAGGCGACCTGGGAGTGGATACGGCGCCTGGTCGAGGCCTCGCCGCTCCCCATCATCGGCAATGGCGACGCCCTCACGTTCGCCGCGGCGCGCCGCATGCTGGCCGAGACTGGCTGTGCGGCCGTGATGATAGGCCGCGGCGCCTGCGGTAACCCCTGGCTCTTTCGTGATCTGTGCGCGGGCGAAGAGCGCGCCCCCACCCCCGCCGAGCGCCTGGCGCTCGTCTGCCGCCACCTCGAGGGCCACCTCGCCTTCGTCGGCGATGAAGACCGGGCCCTACGTAGCTTTCGGCCGCACTTCGGTTGGTACAGCCACGGCGTGCAAGGCGCGACCGAGTTTCGCCGGCGCATCATGCGCGTCCGCAAGCTCGACGAGGCGCGCGCGCTCATGACCGATCTCTTTCTGGCGGCGCGCGGCCAGGCGCGCTAAGAGCGGCTGCATGCGTCTTCTTGCTCTCACTTTCTCTATCTCAATGCTCGCGGGGTGCGCCGCGACGAGCCCTGGTACCAAACCTTTGAGCGTGTCGCCGCCGCAGGTCGCGCCGACGAGCGGCGGCGACGTCCGCGAGGGGGTGCTCGCCGAGCTCGACGGAGTCGCCATCTCGCAGGATGAGCTCGGTAAAGAGGTGCGGGCGCGCCTCGAAGACTTCGCGAGCGAAGCGGCGCAGCGCCGGTTGCACCTCTTGTGGGTCGGGGTCGAGGACATCATCGCCGAGCGCATCCTCGAAAAGGAGGCGAAGCGACGCGGCGTCACGGTGGAGGTGCTGCGCGAGAAGGAGGTGCTCTCCAAGGTGGAGAAGCCCAAGGACGAGGAGGTGCGCCAGTTCTACGAGCAGAACGCCGCGCGCATCGGCGCGGGCTTCGACGAGGTGGCGGCCGAGATCAAGCACGAGCTGTTCGCCAATCGCGTGCGCTCGCGGGAGCGCGCCTTCGTGGACAGGTTGCGCGAGCAGAGCACGGTCACGTACTCGCTGCCCGTCCCCGAGCTGCCGCGCGCGCGGCTCGCGGTGGGCGAGGGTCCATCTTCCGGGCCCGCAGACGCCAAGGTCGTAATCGTCATCTTCAGCGACTTCGAGTGCCCGTACTGCGCGCGCGCGGGCGCGATGGTGCACGAGCTTGTGGCGCTCTACCCGAACACCTTGCGCTTCGAGTTTCGTGACTATCCGCTCGGGCAACATGGCGAGTCGCGGGCCGCCGCCGAGGCGGCGCGGTGCGCCGACGAGCAGGGCAAGTTCTGGGAGTATCACGATGTCTTGTTCGCCAACGCGCGCGCGCTCGGCCCCGATGATCTCCGTCACTACGCCGAGCAGGTGGGGCTCGAGAGCCAGGCCTTCGAGGCCTGCCTCGCCTCGCGGCGGCCCAAGGAGGCGGTGGCGTCCTCGATCGCCCTCGGCAAGCAGGCGGGCATCGACGGCACCCCGGCCATCTACATAAACGGCATCAAGCTCATCGGGGTCTTACCGCTACCTTTGGTCACGGCCATCATCGACCGCGAGCTCGCTGCTAAGTCGAGGTGACGATCACCTCGCGCACGTGCCCGCGGCGATCGGCGCGGCTGTTGATGGCGCGGCGGGCGTAGACCGAATCGATCCGAAAGTCCTTGTAGAGCTCGCGGATGAACGGCGTGTCGGAGTTCGACAGCACCACGTGTGCGCCGCGCGCGGCGAGCTCGGCGAAGACCGCGGCGAGGGTCGCCTGCTCGTCACGGCCGAAGCCGTCCTTGGCGTAGCTCGTAAAAGACGCCGTGGGGGAGACGGGGTCGTAGGGGGGATCGAGGTAGACGAGGTCACCGCGGTCGACGCGCGAAGGGAGCGTCATGGCGCTCTCGTTTTTGAGCTCGACGCCTTGCAGGGCGAGCGAGGCCTGGCGGATGTTCTCGGCGTTGCAGAGCGTGGGGTTCGTGTAGCGCCCGTAGGGCACGTTGAACTCGCCCTTGCGGTTGACGCGATAGAGCCCGTTGTAACAGGTGCGGTTCAAGTAGATGGTGCGCGCGGCGGCGGCGGTGGCGCTCAAGGAGGCGCGCGGCTCGGCGCGGACGCGGTAGTACTCTTCCTCGCTCGCCTCGTGGCGCTCGAGCTCTGAGATCACCGCCTCGGGCTCATCGCGGATGGCCCGGTAGGTCTCGATGAGGTCTTGGTTGATGTCGGAGAGCACCGCGCGGCGCGGCAAGAGCGCGAAGAACACGGCGCCGCCACCGACGAAGGGCTCGTGATAGCGGCGAAACGCGGGGGGGAAGCGCGCCAAGATCTCGGGCATGAGCTGGGTCTTGCCCCCGACCCACTTGAGGAAAGGCCGCGGGCGAGCGTCCTTTGCGAGGGCGGGGCGAGCGAGCGATATCTTCGAGGCGCGGGCTGCGGACATGATGTCCGCGGAGGCTAGCGCGGCGCACCGCTACGCGCAAAAAACTCGCCGTCGGCGTAGCCAAAAGAGCCCGAGCAGGGCGATCGCGAAGAGCGCGCCGGACGACGGGGGCTCGGCGCTCCTGCAAGAACAGCCCGACGGCGGAGTGATGTTGCGCGGGTCGGGGACGGGCGCCGGGCCCTCCTTGGGCCAGCAATAGGCGCCGGGGTTTGGTGGCAGGGCCGTGCAGTCGAAGCCGCCGTCCGGCAGGTTGTCGGCGTTGACGTCGATGTTGCCGGGGCAGGGGTTCGCGTAGTCGCAGAGGCGCGTGCACGCCGAGCCGCCGGGGCCGCTCAAGCAGAGCCCCAAGGTGCAGTCGTTGTCAGAGGAGCAGGTGACGCCGATCTCGTACGTCCGCGCGGCCGGCTCACAGGCTGGTTGCCCGGTCTGGCCGGTGCCGCGATTGCAGCAGACCATGAGGCCGTTATCGTAGGCGATGCAGTTTTGATTGATGCCGCAGGCGGCGTTGTCGCAGCGCTTGTAGCAGCGGGCGCTCTGCGGGTTGTCGGGGTCGGACATGATGCACTCGTGGCCGTTCTGGCAGACCGAATGGGTGGGCAAGGAGCAGAGCTGTCCCTCGCGCTGCAACTGGAAGCAGCCGCCGTGTCCGGGCCCCACGGGCGGCGTGCTCAGGCAGCTTCCGCGCTCGTCGACGCCGTAGCAGCAAGTCTGGCCGGGGATCTCGCAAGGCTTGTCGGAGTTGTTGCAGTAGGGGATGCAGGCGCCGCGCTTGCCGGTCGCGAGCGCGCGGAAGACGAAGCAGATGTGTAGGTCCTCGCACGAGGTGAAGGCCGAGGCGGCCTGGTCGTAGCACTCCTCGTTCAGGCCCATAAGCTCGCCCGCGTCGGCGCAGTCGAAGTCGCTGCGCGGCCAACAGATGTAGCCATCGTCGCTCGCGATGCAGTCCATGCCGATGGGGCACATCCCCGCGATGCCGGCGTCGCCGGTCGGGTCGCAGGGGAGGGTGCAGATCCCCAGCGTGTGTACGCCGTCTTTGACGCATAGGCCTGAAGCACAGTCCTCGCCTTCGACGCATGAGCCGCAGAGGTCGTCGGGGTAACCCTGGTTTATCGAGGTGCCGGGCCGGCAAAAGCCGACGCTCGCCGAGGTCGTATTGCACATGTAGGCGTCGGGGCAGCCGGCCGAGGACTCGCAGAGCATGGTGCACAAACCGTACGTACCGCTGGCCGAGGTGAGGCAGGTGAGCGCGCTCGCGCACGGCGCGCCGGCGTCGCAGGCCTCGCCGAAGGTGCGCGCGGTAGAGGTCGGGCGCGGCGGATAGAGCGCGCACAGGCCCGCGCGCTCGTGCTGCGAGAGGCCTATGGCGTTGCGGCTCGGGTCGGCGATGGGGAACATGATGGCGTCCGTGCACGGGACGTGATCGAACCCGATGAAGTGCCCGAGCTCGTGCAGCGCGATCTGTTCGAGGTCGTAGCACTTGTCGGCATCCTCGCCGGTGGCGCTGCAACCGTACATGTTCTCGTCGGTGCCTTTGGCGCGGAAGTTGAAGAGCTCACCGTTGAAGGCGATGTCGGAGGTGATGATGTAGCCGCTGTCGGTCAAGATCTGCGTGCTCGCCATGGCGATGGCGAAGCTGTCGCTTTGCCAGCCCGACTCCTGCCAGTAGATGACGTGGGTGGTCGTGTCCGCGGCGCCGCCGTTGTCCGCGGCCGGGTGATCCTGGCCGCGTTGCATGTAGAAGCTCGGTCTTGCCCCCTCCGCGCACGTCACCTTGTTCCAGGCGTCCACGGCGCGTTCGAGCGCGGCCACGGAGACCTCGCGCGGGACGTCGGCCGAGAGCGTGGTGGAGAGCCGATAGACGACCGGCCCGGCGATGCCACCCGCCGGCGCCGTAGCCCAACGGGAGTTCGCGAGGTAGGTCGCCTCGGGGCAGGTGAGGGGCTCGCCTTCCGCGAAGGCCAAGAGCGGGGAGATCGAGACGATGATGACGGCGAGCAGCTTCTTCATGGCCGCGCTCCTTCGCGCCGCGCCGTCGCGGCGATGCGGTCGATGAAGTCCTCGAGCTTCTCGTCTTTTACGGCGAACGCCGAAGGGGAGGCGAGCGCCCCCGCGCGCGTGTGCAAGGTGAGGCCCGCGAGGTTACGCGAGACGCGCAGATCTCCCGGCGCGACCTCGCGCACCTCGAGCAGGCCGTAGGCCATGCCGAGCGGCCGATTCACGCCGCCGCGACGCTCGAGGAAGGCGAAGACCATATCTCCGAACGCGAGCTTTGGCGCGCCCGGCACGTACACGGTGATGCCGCCGCCACGGTCGCCGCCTGGGATGTGCATCGTCAACACGTCCCCGGGCTCGGCGCCGCGGATCGCGCGGTACACCTGGAGCTCCACTTTGGTGTTTGTCATGCCGTCGCGTTGTACGGGCGCGAGGCCCGCCACGGTGGCGAAGACGATGATGTCGGCTGCGGCCACGAGCTCGGCCTCGGGTACGGCGAGCACGACCGAGCCCTGGGCACTTTTCGGTAAGCAGGCGAGAGAGAGCAGCAGGATGAAAATACGCATGAAGGGCAGTATGTACGAGCGCTCGCGTGTATGGCAAGGCGCCGGAACCGTGGCGCCAGACACCCCGCGCTCTTGCTTTCCGTGCTCGAGACGTGCTTGGTGACTAAGGCCTCTAAAAGCGCCTCCACGAGGTTACGACATGCCCGATACCGCTTCTACCGCCATCAAGCTGAAGGTTGATCTGCAGCCTCTGCGCGAGCTGCTCGCCGCCTGGCCGGACTTGCAGCCGCGTAACCTCATCGCCGTGTTGCAAAGGACGCAGGAGCTCTACGGCTACTTGCCGAACGAGGCCTTAGACGAGGTCGCGAACATCATGCGCGTGGCCGAGGCGCGCGTCTTCGGCGTGGCCACCTTCTACTCGCAGTTTCGGCTGCGGCCCTCTGGCGAGCACCTGGTGCAGGTCTGCAACGGCACCGCCTGCAACGTGAAGGGCGGCGACGGCCTGCTCGAGGAGCTCATCGCCGTGTTCGGCGTGCGCCCGGGCGAGACCACGGAGGACGGCAAGGTCACCTTGCAGCAGGTCGCGTGCGTCGGCGCCTGCGGCGTGGCGCCGGCCGTGGTCATCGACGGCGAGGTGCATGGTCGGATGACCCCGAAGGCCGTCCGCAAGCTCGCCGAGAAGCTCCTCAAGGCGCCGAAGGGCGCGGCGAAGGCGAAGAGCGCGCCGCCGCCATTGATCGACAAGACCTTCCTCGCGCGCTCGGCCGAGCCGCCGGCGCGGCGGCCGGGCACGCCGTGTCCCGAGTTTCTCCTGCGCCATCTAGAGGGCGAAAGCTGCGCCTCCGACGCCACCTGTCGTGCCTATCGTGAGGAGCTCTTGCGTCTTCGCGGCAGCCCGGATCGCTTCAAGATTACGCTCTGCCGCGGGCTCACGTGCGACGCCTCCGGCGGCGCGCGGCTACGCGCCGACTTCGAGCGCGAGCTTTCGGCGCGCGGTCTTGCGGCCGAGGTGACCCTGGTCGAGACGGGCTGTCAGGGCCTCTGCGAGGCCGGCCCCGTGGTGCAGCTCTTCGGTCCGCTCGAGGCTTTTTATTGCCGGGTGAAGGCGGAAGACATCGCCGAGATCATCGACCGGCACATCGTGGGGAGAGAGCGCGTCGAGCGGCTCTTCTACGAGCCCGCCTGTCCGACCGAGCGCGAGCTGCCGTTCTATATGAAGCAGGAGCGGCGGGTGCTCTCGAACTGCGGTCGCATCGACCCCGAAAACCTCGACGAGTACATAGCTCGCGGCGGTTACGGCGCGCTCTATAAAACGCTGCGGCAGCATGCGCCCGAGCAGGTGATCGAGCAGGTGACGGCGGCGGGGCTGCGCGGTCGTGGCGGCGGCGGCTTTCTCACGGGCAAGAAGTGGTCGGTGGTGCGCGGGGCGCGCGACTTAGAGCGGTACCTCATCTGCAACGCCGACGAAGGCGACCCCGGAGCCTTTATGGATCGCAGCGTGCTCGAGGGAGATCCGCACCGGGTCATCGAGGGCATGCTCATCGCCGGCTACGCGATCGGCGCTCGGCGCGCGTTCGTCTACTGCCGCGCCGAGTACCCGCTCGCGATCCACCGCCTCGAGGTGGCCCTCTCCCAGGCGCGCGCGCATGGGCTCGTAGGCGAGAACATCCTCGGGACGGGCTACGGTCTCGATCTCGAGATCGTTCAGGGTGCCGGCGCTTTCGTATGCGGCGAGGAGACCGCGATGATCGTGAGCATCGAGGGCAAGCGCGGCATGGCGGTGAACAAGCCTCCTTACCCCGCGCGCTCGGGCTTCTTCGGTCACCCGACGTGCGTGAACAACGTGGAGACGTTTGCCAACGTGCCGCTCATCCTCGAGCGCGGGGTGGCCTGGTTTCGCGGCGTCGGGACGGAGAAGAGCCCGGGCACCAAGATCTTCTCGCTCTCGGGCAAGGTGAAGAACACGGGCCTCGTCGAGGTGCCGATCGGCATCTCGGCGCGGGAGATCATCGAGGACATCGGCGGTGGGGCCGCCTCCGGCAGCGAGCTCAAGGCCGCGCAGACCGGCGGCCCCTCGGGTGGGTGCATCCCGCACGACAAGATGGACTCCATCATCGACTACGAGGATCTCCGGGCCATCGGCAGCATGATGGGCTCAGGTGGGCTCGTGGTCACCGACAGCGGCACCTGCATGGTGGCCTTCGCCAAGTTCTTCTTGTCGTTCACGCAGCACGAGTCGTGCGGCAAGTGCATCCCCTGTCGCGAGGGCACCAAGCGGATGCTCGAGATCTTAGAGCGCATCACCGACGGCAAGGGGGTGCTCCAAGACCTCGATGAGCTGCGCCACCTCTCCTCGGTGATCCACCGCACGAGCGCGTGCGGGCTCGGGCAATCGGCCCCGAACCCGGTGCTCTCGACCTTGCGGTACTTCGAGCACGAGTACCTCGCGCACATCCAAGAGCTGCGTTGCCTCGCCGGGGTGTGCAAGTCCCTCGTCACCTTCCGCATCCTCGACAACTGTCGGAGCTGCGGCCTCTGCGCGCGGCACTGCCCGGTGCCGTGCATCAGCGGCAGCAAGGACGAGCTCTACGTCATCGACCAGCCGCGCTGCATCAAGTGCGGGCAGTGCCAGCGCGTCTGCCCCTTCGGCGCCGTGGCCAGGACTTAAATGGAGCCATCCATGAACAACATCGAGCTCACCATCAACGACATTCCGGTCAGCGTCCCCGAGGGCGCGACCTTGCTCGACGCCGCGCACAAGATCGGCGTTCGTATCCCCACCTTGTGCCACGACCCGGAGCTCACGATCTCCGGGGCCTGCCGCATGTGCGTCGTCGAGGTCGTAAACCAAGACGGCTCGACCAGGCTCGAGCCCTCGTGCTCTTACCCCGCCGCCGCGGGCATGGTGGTGCGGACCAACACGCGCGAGCTTCGTGACGCGCGCCGCACCATCATCGAGCTCATCCTCGCGAATCACCCGCGCGCCTGTCAGACCTGCATCCGCAACGGTCGCTGTCAGCTCCAGAGCGCCTGCCGCGAGTACTCCATCGATCAGATCCGCTACGAGGGCGAGAAGCGCACCTTCGCGTCCGACGACTCGTCGGTGGCCATCACGCGCCACCCGGATTTCTGCATCCTCTGCGGCAAGTGCGTCAAAGTCTGCCGCGAGGTGCAGGGCGTCTACGCGCTCGACTTCGTAAACCGCGGCTTTCACACCACGGTCTTGCCGGCCTTCGATCGTGATCTCGCCGACACCGTGTGCGTCCTGTGCGGCCAGTGCGTGCTCAAGTGCCCCGTGGCCGCCATCCGCGACAAGAGCAGCATCGGCAAGGTGGAGGAGGCGCTCGAGAACAAAGACCTCGTGGTGACCGTGCAGGTGGCGCCGTCGGTGCGGGTGAGCCTCGGCGAGATGTTCGGGCTCCCGGCCGGCACCTCGCTCACGCGCAAGCTCGGGGGAGCCCTGCGGCGCCTGGGCTTCTCTTACGTCTTCGACACCAACTTCGGCGCCGACATGGCGGTGATGGAGGAGGGGCACGAGCTCCTCGAGCGGATCGCGAAGGGCGGGCCGTTCCCGCTCATCACGAGCTGCTCGCCGGGCTGGGTGAAGTACATGGAGCACTTCTACCCCGAGCTCATCCCTTACATGTCGAGCACGAAGTCGCCGCAGCAGATCGTGGGGGTCTTGACCAAGACCTTCTTCGC
>CAYXQW010000082.1:0-9891 GCA_964466695.1 uncultured Bdellovibrionales bacterium | reverse complement strand
AGACCAGACGCGGAGCTTCACAGGGTCTTGATGATGTCGTTGATAGGGCGGCCTTGCTGACCTTCGCGAGTCTGCGCCCAGGAGCGATCGAGTGCAGCGTGGAGTTTGGCTCGTTCCTCGTCGTCGAGGTCGTCGGAGTCGTGCACAACCTCGAGCTCGAGGACCGTGCCGTCCGGGTAGTCGCACAGGTCGTCGATAACGGCGCGGCCGTTGTGCACCACTGCTTTCAAGGTGGCCATAGACATTATGGTAGTCCTCCTGATCTGCCCCGGCAATCATAGACACAGGGTTAAGCCACTGCGAGCAAAGCCAACTGCTCGTAGGTGGCGGGAGACACATAGTCCAGCGCCCTTATGCTTGGCGTAGATGCGTCGGACCTGCTCCAGTAGCTGCCTGTTGGCCGGAATACGCACCCAGCAACAAAGCGTCCCCCGGCAGAGGGCGGATAAGCCGAGTTCTGTCCGCATCGCCGAGGCGCTGCGTGACGGTCATTCCTCTAGGCGACGTGTTACCACGGCGCTCGAGCTGCCGACCCGGATCTACGGCGGGCCACCGTTGACACTCCTGCGAGCGCCTAGATCCCTATTTGGCATTGCTCCAGGTGGGGTTTGCCGTGCCGAGTCGCGTCACCGCGCTCGCGGTGCGCTCTTACCGCACCTTTTCACCGTGACCGCCTCACGCTCGCGCGCTACGGGCGGCCGGCTGTTCTCTGTGGCACTTTCCGTCGAGTCGCCTCGCCTGGCCGTTAGCCAGCACCTTACCCTGTGGAGCTCGGACTTTCCTCCCGTGACGCTACGCGCGAGGCGCATCGTCACCGGCGACCGTCTCGCCCTCTGCCGGGGGAGGCCTCGATAACATGGCGCGTCGCAAAGCACCAGGCGCCAACGGGAGAATAGCCCTACTTGCGGTTCATGTCCTCGGCCAGGTAGCTCAAGATGACTTCATCGAGCGACTTCTCGCTGATGAGGTCCTCGCCGAAGATCGAATCTACCGCGCTCTCGTTCTTGGAGTCGAAGGCCTTTTGCAACGTCTCGGCCTCGATGAACTTCTCCCCGCCGGGCGCCGGCGGCGGCGGCGCGTAGTGGGTGACCGCGTTGGAGGTCATGCGCGCGGCGGCGGCCGGAGGAGGCGCCCCACGGGTGACGGCTGGCGCGGTCGACCAGATGGAGTCGGGGGAGGCGGGCGGCGGCGTTGGTACCGAGATCGGCATCATCGGCTTGCTCGGCGCCTTGGGCGCTTCGCCGCCGACCTTGCCGAGATCCACCGAGGGCCCGAGGAAGGACGAGCGATGCTGCGCTCCGGCCTCGACGTTGAGCGGCGCCGGCCCGTCGAGCGTCGCGGCGTTCACCGAGCGCTCGATGATCTTCTGCTCTAATTTGCCGCCGATGAGGTCACGCAGCATCGCCTTGTGCTGGTCTTGCATGAGCTCGACCAACATCTCCTTCAAGCGACTGCTCTTGACGAAGTCGGCGTAGGAGGTCTTGCGCGACTCGACGATGTTACCGCCGAGGAACAGGTGCGTGATTATGTGGGGGTTTTCGACGCCAGAGTCTTCGGTCTGGACGTGATAAATCTTATCCCCATACTTTATGTTGTGGTTGTATCCGGGGATCATGCCGCATCGCCGAGGAAAATTTGGGGTGAGCGAGGGGAATTGAACCCCCGACCGTTGGAGCCACAGTCCAATGCTCTGCCTACTGAGCTACGCTCACCACAAAACGCGACAACGGCGCCGCTATTAGGACGCCCTCGGCACGCTGTCAACCTGCAACCGCAACCTGTCATCGCCAAGAAACCATCCATCGTGCACGTAAAGCCACCTGATGACGAGCTAAAACTGCGCGAGGCCCGCGTCGCCACCGCGACAACGCATGCACAGCCGATTGCCCGGCCCGGTCGATAAGAACACGCGGTCGCAGCTAAGACACGTACGCGCCCCGAGGCTCGAGGGCGTCGGCCGTCGCCCCGGCCGCTCGCCGGCGAGATCCGCCGCCACGCCTTTGACCTGGCGCAACAACGCCTCGCTCAGGCCGAGCTCCGCCGCGCGACGTAGCACGGCCCCATGGCTCATACCCTCTTTTTGCAGCTCCTCGAGCAAGGCCTTGCGATCGTTCAGCATGCCCTCGATGATCCGTCGATCGAGCGCCGGGTCTTCCTTGATCGGGGTCTTGGCCAAAGCTCCATCTTCGCTGAGAGCTTCGTCGCCGTCCTCGCCAAAGCTTTCTTCCGCAAGATCCGATGAAACCACCAACTTTACCTCCGCGCCGCCGCCACGACGCCGCTTGCGTCCTGGTGACGATGTTGCGCTCTGTCGGGATGCTTGCCGTGCTGTCATATCATTTGTTCTTGGGGGTCTGCGAACAAGGGCATCGAGTTAAATTGTATCACAGCAGAACGAGAGCTCGCCTCGACAATTCGGCCAACCGATATCGACCAGGATACTAGAAAAGTCAACGACAAAGCTCTCAGCGCTCGTGCTTGCCCTCGGTCTTCGCTGCGTGCTTTTTCTCCCATTCGTCGAAGCGCCGCGCGAGCCAGATGGCCCCCCCCACCCCCGCGACGAAGCCCGCGGCGGCGAGGATGAACTCGAGAGAGCTTTGGTCGCCGGCGACCCCGGCAACCTTGCCCACCAACACAAACAGAGCCGTCCCCACGAGCAAAGAGAGCGTCACCCACTTGAACCAGGGCGGCAACTTGATGGGCACGCGCGGGGCGCTAGGGCTCGCCGTCGCTTGCAGCAAGAGCCATCGGCCGAAGATCACGCCGACGACGACGGCCCCGAGCGCCGCTGCGAACCAGGCGAGCTGCGAGCCCTGTCCCTGTTGCAAGGAGGGGTCGGAAGAGACGTAGAGGATCACCCCCGCGCCCAAGAGGACGAGCGCGAGCAGGGCGCCGCGACTCACGCGCGAGGGCAAGCGCGCGCCGCCGGTCTTGCGCTGACTCGTGGCAACATAGCTCGCGGCCGCGAGGCGCCAGAGCGCGCGACCGAGCAAGATGCCGATCACGATGCCGACGGCGGCGAGCACGAAGAAGTGTCCGCCGTCCTGACCGAGCAGGCGAAACCAATCGGTGCTAGGGATCCACAAGACCAGAGCCCCGGCCAGGAGCAACACGACAACGCTCACCCAGGGCTTCTTGGCGGCGGGCTCGTCTCCGAGGTCGATGTCTCCGAGCTCGAGCGCGTCGAGATCGATGCCGTCGAGGTCGTCCTCTTCTTCGTCTTCGTCGCGCTCTATGTCCGTCGCCATGGTCTTCCTTAAAGGCCCTAACGATAGGAGAAGACCTCAGCCGCGCGGCGAGAGCAAGCTCGGCAGATACCCCTCCGGCTCCGCGAAGCCGAGCAGCGTCGCCAAGGTGGCGGCGATGTTGCCGAGCCCCGGGGAGGGGAGATCTCGCAGCGCGAAGCGCGCGCGATCTCGCGGCGTGAGGACCGCGTAGAGCGGCACGGGGTTCAAGGAGTGGCTGGTCTTCGGCACGATCTTGCCATCCTCGTCTCTGAGCAGGGCGAAGGTCTTCTTGTGGCGCTCGGCCATGTCGTCGGCGTTGCCATGATCGGCCGTCACCACGAGGGCGCCGCCGCGCGCGAGCACCGGCTCGATCAACATCGCGAGGGCGCGATCTACAGCCTCGACCGCCGCGACCGTGGCGGCGATGTTGCCCGTGTGGCCGACCATGTCGCCGTTGGCCCAGTTGAGGCGCACGAGGTCGTAGGGGCGCGCGTCTAGCTCTTGCAGCACGGCGCGCGAGATCTCTTGGGCCTTCATCTCGGGCTTGGCGTCGAAGGGCGACGGGTAGGAGGGGATCTCTACGTAGCGCTCGAGCTTCTCGTTGAAGTAGCCCGAGCGATTGCCGTTCCAGAAATAGGTCACGTGACCGAACTTCTGGGTCTCGCTGATGGCGAGCTGGGTGGCGCCGGCCTCGGCGAGCAGCTCTCCTAAGGTGCAGCGGATCTCGGGCGGGGCCACGAGGTAGCGCTTCGGCCTTGCGGTGTCGCCGTCGTAGAGCGTCATGGCGGCGAAGGCGACGTCGGGCCTCGGGCCGCGCGGGAACTTGTCGAAGTCGTCGTCCTCGAAGACGCGCACGAGCTCGAGCATGCGGTCGCCGCGGAAGTTGAAGGCGATGAAGGCGTCGCCCGCGCGCACGGGGCCGAGCGGCTTGTCGTCCTTCGCGATCACGAAAGCTGGGAGGTCCTGGTCGATGATGCCCGGGGTTTGCGCGCGGTACGCCTCGATCGCCGCGCGCGCGCTCGCAAACCGCGGCCCCTCGGCGAGCACGTGGGTTTTGAAGCCGCGCTCGACCATGCCCCAGTCGGCCTCGTAGCGGTCCATCGTGATCACCATGCGGCCGCCGCCCGAGGCGATGTGGTAGGAACGCTCGGGACTCCGGCGGAGCTCGGTGAGCACGGCCTCGAGCGCGTCTACGTACGAGAGCGCGCTCGTCTTCGGCACGTCCCGGCCGTCGAGCAGGATGTGTACGGCCGCGCGCCGCACGCCCTCGGCGCTCGCGCGGCGGAGCATGACCTGCAGGTGCTCGATGTTGCTGTGCACGTTGCCGTCGGACAACAAGCCGAGGAAGTGCAAGGTCGAGCCGTTGCGGTTGACGTGCGCGACGAGGTCGCGCCAGACGGGGCCTTGAAACAGCGCGCCGCTCTCGATCTCTCCTTGCACGAGCTTCGCGCCCTGGTCGAAGATACGTCCGGCGCCGAGGGCGTTGTGGCCCACCTCGCTGTTGCCCATGTCTTCGTCGCTGGGCATACCGACCGCGACGCCGTGCGCCGCGAGGCGCGTGGTGAGGCTCTCTTTGGCGAGGCGATCGAGCGTCGGGGTCTTCGCCATGGCGACGGCGTCGGACTCGTCGCCGCGGCCGATACCGACGCCATCCATGATGGCGATGACGACGGGACCTTCGACCTTCTGACCTTTGACACGCACGAGCTTTGGACAGTTCATGATGGGCCGCATTGCACAAACCCCACGGCGCAAGCAAGGTTGCGGGACGCGGCAATCGAGCTCTCGGCTAATCCCGGATTGCCGCCGAGAGTAGACCTCCGCGAGCGCGCGACCTATGAACGCGCCGAGCTTGCCGATCATCCAGATTATTTAAGGTGCGACGATGTCCGATATGGAAAACACCACCCCGGAGGCCTTGATTCGCGTGGCCGACCATCCTCCCTCCGAGATGCCCGCGGTGGTCCTCGAGGACTTCGTCCCTTTCCCGGGCCCGGTCGTGCCGATGCTCCTCGATCAGGGTGTGCGGCGGCGCGCGGTGTTGCACGCTCGGCATCACGGGGGCTACTTGCTGCTCATCAACCGCGCGCGCCCGGCGGGTGAGGGCGAGCGCGGCGCCATCATCGACGAGGCTGCCGCGCGCCTCGCCGCGCTCTCCGAGCAGCCGAGCTCACCGCCCGACGCGGGCCTCGCAAATGATCAGAACCTCTTGGAGAGCGCGGTCGCGTACGACGCCGACGACCTCGCCGCGGAGACGCTCGCGAGTAACCTCGAGGTCTCCATGGACACCGGCGAGGAGGCGCCCGCGCCCATCACCACGTTGTCCGAGCTCTTGGAGCTCGGTGTCGTCGCCAAGATCGCGCGGGTTTTGTCGCTGCCGAACGGTCGCCTCTCGGTCTTCCTCGAGCTGCGCGGCCGCGCGCGACCTCTCGACGTGGTGCGCGCGCGACCCTTCCCCGTGCTGCGGGTGCTCTTCCCTCTCGAGAGCGGCAGCGAAGAAGGCGACGAGGTGCGGGCCGCCTACCGGCAGCTTCGCTTGAAGCTCCAGGCCTTCTTCGAGGCTCACCCGAGCGTCTCGGAGGACATCAAGCTCGCGGCCATGGGCATCGACAAGCCGGGCGTGATCGCCGACTTCGTCGCCCAGCACCTCGCGCGCGACTACGAGGAGCGGCTGGCGTTCTTGCGAGAGCTCGATGTCGTAAAGCGCGTGCGGCGCGCGCTCGAGGTGGCCATCCGTGAGCTCGATCTGCTCACCATCGGCAATCGCATCGCCCAGGAGATCCGCGACAAGGTCGAGAAGAACCAGCGCGAGTACTTCTTGCGCGAGCAGCTCCGCGCGATCCGGCGCGAGCTCGGCGAGGAGAAGGACCCCACCAAGCTCGCCGTCGCCGAGCTCACCGCGAAGCTCGCGGCGGCGGGGCTCCCCGAGACGGCGAGGCTGCGCGCCGACGAGGAGCTCAAGCGCCTGGAGCTCGTACCCGTCGAGTCGCCCGAGCACAACGTCGTGCGCTCTTACCTCGACTGGATCGCGTCCTTGCCGTGGTCGAAGATGAGCGAGGACAACCCCGACCTCGGGCGCGCGAAGGAGGTGCTCGACCGTGACCACTTCGGGCTCGCCGACGTCAAGGAGCGCATCCTCGAGTTCCTCGCCGTTCGGCAGCTAAACCCGAGCAAGGCCGGCAGCCTCTTGTGCTTCGCGGGGCCGCCGGGCGTGGGCAAGACCTCGCTCGGCAAGAGCATCGCCGTCGCGCTCGGCCGCAAGTTCTACAGGTTCTCGGTCGGGGGCATGCGCGACGAGGCCGAGATCAAGGGCCACCGGCGCACCTACATCGGAGCCATGCCCGGCAAGATCTTGCAAGGCCTAAAGCAGGCCGGCACGGCAAACCCGGTCTTTATGCTCGACGAGCTCGACAAGATCGGCAACGACTGGCGCGGCGATCCCTCGAGCGCGCTGCTCGAGGTGCTCGACCCCGCGCAGAACAACGCCTTCAACGATCATTATCTGGATCTCCCCTTCGACCTCTCGCGCGTCATGTTCATCGCCACGGTGAACATCAAGACCGAGGTACCCGACGCCTTGCGGGACAGGCTCGAGATCATCGACCTCCCCGGCTACATCCCCGAGGAGAAGCTCGAGATCGCCGCGCGCTACTTGTTGCCGCGCCAGCTCGCCGACGCGGGCCTCACCCCCTCGAAGCTCGGCGTCTCGCGCGGGGCGATCATGAGCATCGTGCGCGAGTACACGCACGAGGCCGGCGTGCGCGAGCTCGAGCGCCAGTTCGCGCGCATCTGCCGCAAGCGCGCCGCCGCGGTGGTGAGCGGCGAGCGCAAGAAGGCGCGCGTGGGTATAGATAATCTGCCCGCCTACCTCGGCCCGCCCAAGGTGCAGCAAGACCGCCTCACGCGACGTATGAGCCCGGGGGTCGTGCTCGGCCTCGCCTGGACGCCGGTCGGCGGCGACGTCTTGTTCATCGAGGCCACCGTCATGCCCGGTAAAGGCCTGCTCAAGCTCACGGGGCAGCTCGGCGAGGTCATGAGCGAGTCGGCGAACCTCGCGCTCTCTTACGTGCGCGCGCACGCGAGCGAGCTTGGCATCGACCCCAAGGTGTTCACCGAGCGGGATCTCCACGTGCACTTCCCCGCCGGCGCCGTCAAGAAAGACGGTCCGTCGGCGGGCGTCACCATCACCACGGCCCTGATATCTCTGCTCAAGGATCGCAAAGTTCGCCCGCGCACCGCGATGACCGGCGAGATGACCCTGCGCGGCGAGGTGCTGCCCGTGGGAGGTATCCGCGAGAAGGTCGTCGCGGCCCGCCGCATCGGCGTAGGGACGGTGATCCTGCCCGAGCGTAACCGCGCCGACGTCGACGAGATCCCGAGCGAAGTGCGCAAGCACGTGCGCTTCGTCTACGCCACGACCTTCGCCGACGTCCTCGCGGCCGCTCTCTGATCCGAAGCTCAAGGGGAGGGTCGCAGCCTGCGGTAGGCTTGCGGCGTCTGTCCTGTCCAGCGGCGGAAGGCGCGGTGGAAGGCCGCGGGCTCGGAGAAGCCGAGCGCGAAGGCGATCTCCGAGGTCGAAAGCTCGCCCTGGCGCAATAAGTAGAGCGCGGTCTTGTGCCGCGTGACGTCGCAGACGTCGCGAAAAGACGTGCCCTCGGCGGCGAGCTTGCGCTGCAATGTGCGCGCGCTCATGCTCAAGGAGCGCGCGATCTCGCTCATCGACGACTCGACGAACGAGCCCTTGCGGGCGAGCTTCTCCTCGACGAGCGTGGCGATGGACAGCGGCGCGCGCGCGTCTTCGAGGAGCTTCGTCGCCAAGCGATCGAGCGCACAGGCGAGCTCGGTGTCGCGGGCGCGTAGGGGCGAGGCGAGCGTTGCGGCCGGCACGCGAAAGCCGCTCTCGCCCGCCGCGAAGCGCAAGGGGGCGTCGAAGAACCGCGCGTGCGCGCGCGTGTCCGCGGGGGCTTGGTGCTCGAAGAACACCTCGACCGCGCGCCATGGCTCGATCACATGGGCCTTCGAGTAGCGAAAGACGGTGCCGATGGTGAACTCGACCCGGTGGCGTACGGGCGCCGGGCCGAGCACGCGCTGCTCGGCCGTGATGCTCGCGATCGGCCCCTCGCGTTCGAGGCGATAGCTCGAGGCGTCGCTGAAGATCTTGAAGAAGCGGCAGACACGCGCGAGCCCGTCGCCCCAGGTGGGGCTCGAGAGGGCGAGGAGGGACACGATCCCGAAGTGCTCGGCCTCGACCCCTCCGGCCGTGTGCAGCCCGAAGTCGTCATCGCGCGCGCGGACCGCGGCCTCGTGCCACATGGCGTCGAGCTTGGCGATCGGCAGGCGGGCCTCGGGGTCGAGCGCGAGGCTCTCTTGGAGGTCGAGGTCGCGAAGAAAGGCCCCGGGATCGACGCCGTGGGCGCGGAGGCCTGCGAGCATGGGGACGACGGCGCGCGCGCTGATCGTGGGCTCTTTGGCGCGCGCAATCAATCGCTTGTCGTCAGGGGTCATTGAGCGCGCTCTCGCTTGCGATCGATATGGCTCCATACTTCGCGCGTCCTTACGGGGATAGGGCGCCACGTGGAGGAAGTATATGCCAAGATTATCCGCAAGCCCCGCCGGCAGGTTGCGCGAGATCGCGATCTTCGCGGCGGCGGTGATCG
Source organism: uncultured Bdellovibrionales bacterium (assembly GCA_964466695.1). Lineage (GTDB taxonomy): Bacteria > Myxococcota > XYA12-FULL-58-9 > XYA12-FULL-58-9 > JAFGEK01 > CAYXQW01. Next base: position 1,007 of record CAYXQW010000082.1, on the reverse strand, counting down.
TAGTTGCCGCGTCGCCCGCCACGGCCTCCGCGGCGCAGAGCTGCACCTGTCACGAGGGCGGCACGCTCGTCTCCGACCTCGTCTACCTGCCCTATACGATCGTCAACGCCGAGGCCGGGGACGCCTTGGTGCACAGGGGAGGCGGTGGCGGCAGCAGCGCCTCGGATCTCGTCTCGAAGATCTTGCGCGAGGTGGGCTTCAACTACACCCACTCGGTCTTGATGACCGGCGACGGCGACGACGGCGCGACCCAGCGGGTGCAGCACTACGTCGCGCAGAACGTCAACTTCCGCGCGATGTACGACTTCTGGAGCAAGAAGATCGACGCGAACAAGCTCGCGTACCTCGGACCTGGGTGGATCGAGCAGAGCTTCGACGAGCTCGTGCGCGTCTATGGCTTGAACTTGCATAACGCCCTGGTGCTCGAGGCCGCCGATCGCGCGGCCGCGCGGCGGGCCGCCGGCGTCGCCTCGAGCCTGCGCGGCACCTACCGCATCCAGGCCTACACGAGCACGACTTACCGTCACCACGCGACTCCCGGCACCATGTGCTCGGGCTTCGTGCAGTGGGCCTGGGATGTGGGGAACGGCGGCGGTATCTCATCGAAGACGTACTCGCCCGCGTGGCGCCGCGCTGCCGGCGGGGTGCTCTACCAGACCTCCTATGCCGTTGCGTACGCGGATCTCAGCAACGATCTCCCCGGGGTTCCGATCTACGGTGATGCCGAGGACGCCGCCGACAATATCGCCAACCAGATCACCAACTGCTTTCTCGATCGCGGCTGCGACGAGACCGACCGCGTCTGGGCCAACAACCCCGGCAGCGGCCTGACCGTCGCCCCCGATGACCTCCTCCGGCGTCCGGGCAACACCGCCTACCGCGAGCACAAGGCGGCGCAGGTGATCGGCGGCTACTACGACGATCTTACGACTTGTGTCCTCGCGGACGGTGAAACCTACTCGCCTTCGTGCGTCTACGTAGACGACGGCGCGGGCGGCCCCAACACG
>CAYXQW010000081.1:0-9898 GCA_964466695.1 uncultured Bdellovibrionales bacterium | reverse complement strand
CGAGTGCCCTCGCCGACCCGATCGATTTCGCTAGGGTTTTGGTGCGATCCCCCTGCCCTCGCATGCTGGGCAGGGTGAATCCGCATCTTGCTGGGAGTTGCGACGACGTGCGGAAAGTATTGCAGCTTCACGGTTTCGGGGAGCCCCACCAACCACGTCTATTCGGCAGTGGAGAGAGCGGGGTCACCATGATCATTGAGGACACTATTCAACCCTATGATCGCGACTCAAAGGAAGGAAAAGCCCAACTCGGCTATTTCAACTTGCATGATTTGCCTTGGCCGAAAGAAGTATTCGAGCAACACCCCGACGTTGAGCTTACTCTTACCGTAACCTTGTCCTACTTCATTGACCCTAATCCCGGCTCGCGTTGTTGGGACCGAAGCCTGAAGTATCGATACGCAAGTCATCTCTTGCGTTTTACTTTCAAACGAGCCATCGAGGACTCAGCGGTCTTTCGCAGGGCGCTCGAGAAGTGCGTTCAGGAAGAAGAGGACGCGAGTGGCCGCGCACAGTCCGATCCGCAATGGGCGCTCGGTCCAAAGTTGCGTGGCAAGGTCGGCTCGCTTGTGCAAGACATCTGGAAAGGAAGCCCTGCTGATTTAAGGGAAATGGGGCAGGTAGCTATCTATCCGGTAAAGGGGTGGTTCGCTACACGGTCGTTTCTTAAAGGCCACGAGTTTCATAATTGCCATCAGCGTTCTGTGCGCTACAGCCTCATCATCAGTATTGATGCTGCCCAAGAAATCGGGCTCTACACAAGCGTTTCAAACGCAATCTCTGTTGATGTTTAGGATAGAGCTATCTCATTGCAGGGATCCTGTAACCGCGGTTCCATGCGTTCCTCCTTCGAGCCCGGCTACATCAAGGGGTACCCGGGGTGCGCGATAACGGGGAGCAGTACACCCCCTCCGCTGTGTCTGGCCCCCGCGTTGGCACTTGCGCTAGATGCTGCCGCGTCATGCGCCAAGCCATGCTCGCACAGCTCGCGACCGAAGATTTCAGGCAGGAAAAACGCGCGCGTTAGCAAACGAGGGTAGCCCTATGGTTCCAGACCCCGATACCACGGCTGTCCACCGTCGAGACAACCTCACCGGCGCATTCCAGACACATAGTTTCGCCCCGAACTCTTCGCGCCCGGCTCTCCATGAGGTTCTCGTCGCACCTCGCGCACCGCACCCACGGATACATCATCGACGGCGGCGGTAGGGCGAATTTGCCTCTCTTCACCCGGAACATCTGATCGATGGGTACGTCGAGATCCTTCAGTGTCATCTCATGGAAGAGGGTCATCATCCGCGCGAGCTTCTCCTGAGTGCCGTCCTTCTTCTCCGCCACGAGCTCGTTCCATAATCCATAAGCCTCTGGGTATACTTTCTCGCGGCTGTCCTCGAACTGTGGGTCGAGAACATAGCGCACCCCCTCGCCGTCCTTTTTGACCAGGCTGAACGCCGTCTTGCCGAGGTCTCGGTAGATGAGCGCGTTGTTCCCGAACGAGCAGCCGGTCACCACCTGGACGCCGTCGGCGAAGCAGTTGTTGGTCTCGACGATGGCCACCACCTCTTCCATGCCGGTGTTTCGCACCCCGAGCTCTCGTATCGCCGCCGCCCCCCCTATGACTCCGTAGGCCACGTAGTTACAGAAGTGTCCGTGCAGCGCCCCTGCCTTGTAGAGTAGGCCACGAAGATCCATCGACTCGATCATTGCCTCGAGGTCCTTGCGCAGGGGGTTGCCCTCTTGTCGGTCTGTCGCCATCGTCGATCCTTTTCAAAATTCACGTCAGTACCGCGACCATCAGGGAGCGGCAAGCCGAGTGTGGCGATAGCCAGCGCGTTGACAGCGCCGTCACCCGTCGCTAAACCGCAGGCCTTCTTCACTCTCGGCCGAGGAGCATGAGCTACGATGGCGAACCATAAAGTAAAAGACGAGAGCCTTGCCCCCGCGGGGAGGCTGCAGATCGAGTGGGCGGAGTCGCGGATGCCGGTGCTCATGGCCCTGCGCCGCAAGTATGAAGAGAGCAAGCCGCTCGCCGGCATGCGCATCGCCGGCTGCCTCCACGTCACCAAGGAGACCGCCGTGCTCGTACGCACCTTGCGCGCCGCTGGGGCCGAGGTGTCCTGGTCGGGGTGCAACCCGCTCTCGACGCAGGACGACATCGCGGCGGCGCTCGCCGCCGAGGGCGTAGCCATCTACGCCTGGCACGGGCTCGGGGTCGAGGACTTCTACTGGTGCATCGAGCGCACGCTCGACTTCAAACCCACCCTGACGCTCGACGACGGCGCCGACCTCATCATGACCGTGCACCAAAAGCACCGCGAGCTCGCCGCGGGCATCATCGGCGGCACCGAGGAGACCACGACGGGTGTGCACCGCCTGCGCGCCATGGCCGCTGACGGCAAGCTGCTCTACCCGGTGCTCGCCATCAACGACGCCGAGACCAAGTGGGACTTCGACAACGTCTACGGCACCGGCCAATCGACGCTCGACGGGATCTTGCGCGCGACGAGCGTGCTTATCGCCGGCAAGGTGTTCGTGGTGGCGGGTTATGGCCACTGCGGCCGCGGGGTCGCGATGCGCGCGCGCGGCCTCGGCGCGAGCACCGTCGTCACGGAGATCAATCCCTTGCCCGCTCTTAAGGCTACCCTCGAGGGTCACAGGGTCATGCGCATGGACGAGGCCGCCGCGGTAGGCGACATCTTCGTCACGGCGACGGGGATGAAGGATGTGCTTTGCGCGCGGCACTTCGCGGCCATGAAGGACGGCGCGATCGTGTGCAACACGGGTCACTACGATGTGGAGATCAACATCCCCGAGCTTAAGGCTCTCGCCAAGTCTCGCCGGATCATCCGCGAGAACTGCGAGGAGCTCGTGCTCGAGGGCGGTCGCCGGGTCTATCTCTTGGCCGACGGCCGCCTCGTCAACCTCGCCGCAGCCGAGGGCCATCCCTCGGAGGTCATGGACATGTCTTTCGCGAACCAGCTCCTCGGCATGATCCGCATGGCGCGCGAGGGCCGCTCTTTGCAGCCGAAGGTGTACGACATCACCAAGGAGCAAGATCAAGAGATCGGCAAGGTGAAGCTCTCGACCATGGGCATCGGCATCGACGAGCTTTCGGCCGAGCAGCGCCATTACGCCGACGACTACCTTGCCGGCACCTGACGGCGCGGCCCCGGGTAACCAGAACTCGTGGGGTGCGGCGCACCACGCGCGCGCTCGATAAATCCCCGGTTTTTCGTGGGAAGACAGGCATCGGCGCGGGCTCGCCTCTTGCATGTGGTGCATTCTGCGAGAGGTTACGCGATGGTGGCAACTGCTTCAGAGCTCACAGAACCCGCCGCTGTTGCGGAGCATCGGTTCCTCGCCGTGGGCTCTCCGAGCTTCGCAAAGGAAGTGGTCACAGTCGGCATACACTTGGGCTCGGTGACCCTCGTGGCCGAGGACGCAAAGAGCGCGCTCTGCTGGTTGCGGGCGACCGCGGTCGAGCTCTGCCTCGTGGACGCCGACACCTTCGGGGCGGGCCTCTCGGATATCATCGAGGCGCTGCGGCGCGAGGCCGCTGAGTGCGAGATCGCCGTCGCGAGCAGCACGGAGCTCGCGGCGACCGCGGTGGCGGCGCTAAGGTCCGGGGCCGTGGATGTCTTGCTGCGTCCGCTCGTTACCTTCGACGTCAAGGACGTGCTCGCGCGCGGGGCCGAGCGCCAACGCCGCCGCTTCGCCGCGTCTTTGCATAACGCGACGAGCAACGTCTTCGGCGCCGAGCGCGAGGCGTTGCCGTCTTTGGTGGTCGAGGCCGCGGCCGCCATCATGCAGGCCGACGATGCGTCCTTGCTCTTGCCTGACGGTGAGGGAAACTTGTATCTCGCGCACTCGACGAACCCCGAAGCGATGAAGACGCGCGGCAAGAGCATGCCCATGGACTCGTGCATCGCCGGTCGCGTGGCCACCTTGCGCCGCCCGGTGGTGCTCCTCGGAGCGTTCGAGGGTGACGCCAAGTTCGCGAGCTTGCCGCGCTCGGGTCGTCCGGCGAGCAGCCTCGTCTACCCGCTCTTGCGCGGCAAGGCGCTGGCGGGGGTGCTCACCTTGAACCGTGGCCCCGCGCGCCCGGTGTTCGTGGACGACGACATCGAGCGCGCGACCTTGCTCGCCATGCAGGTGGCGCTCGCGCTCGACAACCTGCGGCTCGTGCACACCGTGGCCGGCGGGGCGCGGCTCGCGGCGGTGGGGGAGCTCGCGGCGGGGCTCGTGCACGAGATCACCAACCCGCTCTCCTGCGTGCTCGCGAACCTCGAGCTCGCGCGGGCGGAGCTTTTGAGCCTCGAGGTAGTAGACGGCGATGGCGCGACGCGACGCGACGCGATCTCGCAGCTCCTCGACGACACCTTCCGCGGGGTCGACCGCATCATGGAGCTCGTGCGCGATGTGCGCCTGCTCTCGCGCAGCGACGAGCGGCACCTCTCGGTGTTCGACCTCGGCGACGCTGTTCGCTCGGCCTTGCGCGTCGCGCGCGCGAGCCTCCACGACACGCTGGAGGTCAACCTCGATCTTGCGCCCGAGCTGTTCGTCGAGGGCAACCCGGGGCAGCTCTCGCAGGCCATCTATCACCTGCTCGCGAACGCCGAGCAGGCCATGCGCGTGGCCAAGAGCTCGCCGCGGCTCATCGAGCTTCGCGCCTTCCAGGAGGGAGAGCGCGTGATCCTCGAGGTGAGAGACTCGGGTCCGGGGATCCCGGCGTCGCGCCTCGGCGCCATCTTCGAGGCGTTCGTCACCACCAAGGCGGAGCTCGGGCACGTCGGCCTCGGCCTCACCATGAGCCGCGAGATCGTCGCGCGCCACGGCGGGACCTTGCACGCGAGCTGCGGCCAAGGCGGCGGCGCCATCTTCACGATCGACCTGCCTACCTGCTCGCCTGATGGGCGCAGGGCAGCTTGACACGGGCAATCGCTTCGATGATGAACCAGCCTCCCCTTTGTCTATCTCTCTTATGGAGGTTGGTGCATGCTCGTTCGCGCAAAAAGCTTTTTGCTCGTGGTCGCGGCGCTCGGTTTGGGTGCCTGCGTAACTCGTGGTGAGGTCGAGGAGCTCAAGCAGAACCAAGAGAAGATCTTGGCCAAGCTCGACGCCCTCTCTCGCGCCGGCGGGCCCCAGCGCCAGGCGCAGCCCCAGCGCCCGCAGGGCCCGGATCCGGCGAAGGTCTACAGCGTCGCGATCGACGGCGCGGCCACCAAGGGCCCGGCCGACGCGCTCGTGACCGTCGTCGAGATCTCGGAGTTCCAGTGCCCGTATTGCAAGCGCGTCCAGCCGACCTTGAAGGAGGTCGCCGACAAGTACGGTAGCGACGTGCGCTTCGTCTTCATGCACAACCCTCTACCTTTCCATAACCGCGCCATGATCACCTCCATGGCCTCGCTCTGCGCTAACGAGCAAGGCAAGTTCTGGCCGATGCACGACCTGCTCTTCGACAATCAGCCGAAGTTCGAGGACGCCGACATCGAAGGCTACGCCAAGACGGCCGGGGTCGACCTCGGGCGCTTCAAGAGCTGCCTTGCGGCGCAAAAGTACAAGGACGTGATCGCTCGCGACATGGCGCAGGCCGCCAAGCTCGGGGCGCGCGGTACGCCTGCCTTCTTCATCAATGGTCGCTTCCTCTCGGGGGCGCAGCCCTTCCAGAGCTTCGAGCGTCTCATCGGCGAGGAGCTTAAGAAGGCCAAAGAGAGCGGCGTCGCCAAGCGCGAGTATTATCAGAAGCAGGTCGTCGAAAAGGGCGCGAAGTCCATCTAGCTGGGTAACGAAGGAGACAGCATGTCTGGCGACCGACGCGGCTCGGCCGGAGGCCTTACGTTCGACCCCTCTATCGTTCGTGGTTACGACGTTCGGGGCTACATCCGCGACGTGGTCGCGGGGGGAGAGCGGCGGCCGCAGAACCTCACGCCCGAGCTCGCCTTGGCCTTCGGGCGCGCGGTGGGCACGAAGCTCGCCGTAGGTGCGACCGTGGCGGTCACGAGCGACCACCGCGCGCTCTCGAGCGAGCTCGTGCTCGGGCTCACCCGCGGCTTTACGAGCGTGGGTGTTAACGTGCTGCACAACACCGCGCAGCCCATCTACGGCGGTGAGCGCTACCTGCCCACGGGGGCGCTGAGCTGGTTCCTCGTAAAGAGCAAGCTCGACGGCGCGGTGCAGGTGACCGGCAGCCACAACCCGCCGGAGTTCAACGGCTTCAAGATCAGCTTAGGGATGCGGGCCTTGTTCGGCGAGCAGCTACAAGAGCTCGTGCCGCTGATCGAGCGCGGCGCTTTTCGTGCAGACGTGGCCGCGTCCGAGCGCGGGCAGGTGCGCGAGGTGGATATGCTGGGCGAGTATCTCGCCATGCTCGGCCACGCCTTCTTGCGCTATCGCAACAAGCTGCGCGTGGTGGTCGACGCGGGCAACGGCATCGGTCGGGTGATAACCCCGGTGCTGCGCGCGGCCGGCTGCGAGGTGGAGGAGCTCTTCGCCGAGCCTATCGCCTCGTTCCCGAACCACCTCGCCGACCCCTCGTCTGAGGAGGGCACGCGCACCTTGCGCGACAGGATCCGCTCGCTCAACACGCACCTCACGTCCGACGAGCGGCCGTGGCTCGGCATCGCGCTCGACGGCGACTCCGATCGTTCGGGGTTCGTCGACGAGCACGGGGACGTGGTGTGGCCGGAGCGCATGGCGGCGGTGTTCTACGCCGACTATCTCCGCGACCCCGCGCACGCGGGGCACGTGTTGGCGCTCGACGTGCGCGGCTCCAACGTCGTCCGCGACGCGGTCGTCGGGGCCGGCGGCCGGGGCGTGTTCATCCCCGCCGGCTACCCCATGCACCGCAAGTTCGCGAGCCTTACGAGCGCCGAGCTCGGCAAGACCAGGGTCGAGGTTAGCGCCGAGGCGTCGGGGCACTTCTTCTTCCCCACCGCGGCGCGTAACGAGAAGAACGAGGTGCTCGACTACGCGCGCGACTATCTCATAGACGACGGCGTTTACTCGGCGCTGCGTTTTTTGACCATCGTCGACGCGCACCCCGAGGCCACCGTGCGTGGCGTGATGTCGGCGCTGCCGACCTACGCCACCTCCAATGAGCTGCGCTTGTATGTCCCCGACGAGGTCAAGGGCGCGGTGGTCCGCGGCGTGCGCGACGAGCTCTTGCGTCGCTACGAGAAGGAGCTCGCGGCGCCGATACCCTTGCAGGTGGTAGACGGCGTCAAGGTGCAGTCGAGCGCCGCCCCGGTGGTGGAGGTCGACGGCATTCGCCTGCAGTTTACCGACGACTCTTGGCTGGTGGTCAGGATCTCGAACACCTCGCCGAACATCGTCATCAAGTTCGAGGCGCCCTCGTCGGCGCGCCTCTTGGAGCTCATGCACGCCGCAAGCGAGGTGCTCGCCGCGTACGAGCAGGTAGAGGCCAAGGCGCTCGCGGTCGAGATAGCTCGTTTCGGCTGATCTTTTCGATCATTTATTGGATCGTCGCCGCGCGCGCTGTTACTCCTCGAGGTATGCCAGAAGCCGCCGCGGAAGGCCGAGTTCTCTTCGAGGTCGAGCAGAGCGGGCCGGCCTTCGCCGGCGTGCTCTACAGGCTCCGGGCTGAGGAGCAAAGCGGCATCCTCGCCGTGCGCGACTTGTCTCACACGCTGGCTATCGCCGTCCGCGAGGGTCTCCCCGAGCGCTGTATGAGCATGGGCGCAGGCGCTCTCGCGCTCGATTTTTCTTCTTGGCGCTCGATGCTCATGCGCATCACCACCACGCGACCGGAGCCGTGCGAGCTCGAGCTTTGGGGTGAGCTATTTTTGTGCGAGCGCGCGACCGTGCGCTTCTACGTGCTCGCGCTGCCGCGCCTGCAAGCCTCGCTCACCGGCGGCTGGATGGCTCTCATCAGGCGCGGTCTTGGCGCGGAAAAGCTCGAGGAGGCGGCCTTGCGCCAGCGGCTCTCGCCTCTGCTCGGGATAAGAGAGCGCTTGCAGCTCGTAGAGCCCATCCCCGCGGTGTTGGCGGAGCTCTGTGAGGTCGAGGCGGCGGTGGCGGCGCGTTTGCGTGAAGGAGCGGCGGTGGTGGATCTCTTGGCTACGGCCCACAGGTTCGGCGCCGCGCAAGTAGAGGCCGTGCTGCGCGCGCTCTATACGTTGTCGCAGCTCGGGCTCGTGCAGAGGACCGAGCTTGCCGCGTCCGCGACGCCGACATCATTGGCAGCGCTCGAGCTCGTCCTCGCGCGCGCGCGCCCGCGCGGCGAGGTCTTGGGCAGCATCTTCGATGGTAAGCCGGCGGCTTTGGCCGAGCCCGAAGCTCAAGTCGAGGCGCGTGCCCAAGAAGCTCGCGTCGTGCCAAAGACGAAGAAAAGCTCATCGCGGCTTGCGCTCATAATCGTGTTGGCGTCATTGTCCGCGCTGTTGTTGTTGATGGTCTGCTAGCGAGAGAGGTTTTTTCATGGCTGAGAGAAGACAAACCCTGCGAGATCTCCAAAGCCGATTGGCGCTGCTGCGGAGGCATCTTTGACCTCGCGGCTTTAGAGAAGCGCTTAGCCGAGCTCGACGAGCTCGCTCAAGATCCCGCGCTCTGGCAAGACACCGAGAAGGCTACGGAGCTACAGCGCGAGCGCAACAAGGTGGCGAAGAGCCTCGAGCTCTTCTTGGGGCTCGATAAAAAACTCAACGACGGCTTCGAGCTCTTGGAGCTCGCCGAGGCTGATCGCGAGCTCGGCGCCGAGGTCGACGCCTCCATCGCCGCGGTCGAGAGCACCATCGCCAAGCTGGAGCTCGAGCGGATGCTCTCCGGCGAGTACGACGCGCACAACGCCATCGTCTCCATCAACGCGGGCGCCGGCGGCACCGAGAGCCAGGACTGGGCGGAGATGTTGCAGCGCATGGTGCTGCGTTGGGCGGAGCGGCGGGGCTTCGGTGTCGAGCTGCTCGACACGCAGGTGGGCGAGGAGGCCGGCATCAAGAGCACGAGCTTCCTCGTGAGCGGTGATTACGCCTACGGCTACTTGCGCGGCGAGAACGGCGTGCATCGCCTGGTGCGGATAAGCCCGTTCGACGCGCAGAAGCGGCGACACACTTCCTTCGCCTCGCTCGGGGTGGTCCCGGAGATCGACGACAGCGTCGAGGTGACGATCCGCGACGAGGACCTGCGCGTGGACACCTACCGCTCGAGCGGCGCCGGCGGCCAGCACGTCAACAAGACCGACTCGGCGGTGCGGCTCACGCATTTGCCGACGGGGGTCGTGGTGGCGTGCCAGGCCGAGCGCAGCCAGCACAAGAACAAGTCCAAGGCCATGAAGATGCTGCGCGCCAAGTTGTTCGATCTCGAGCGCCGCAAAAAAGAAGAAGAGAAGGCCAAGATCGCGGGCACGAAGAAGAAGATCGAGTGGGGCTCGCAGATAAGGTCCTACGTGTTGCAACCCTACAGGCTCGTCAAGGATCACCGCACGGGTCACAGCGTGGGCAACGCCGACGCCGTGCTCGACGGCGAGCTCGACCCTTTTATCGAGGCCTACCTGCTCGGCAAGACGGCGGACGACGTTGGCGAGGCCGACGAGCTCTAGGTCGTCACTTTTTGAACGGGAAGATGACGGTGAACACCGTGCCTTTTCCCGGGCGGCTCGCGGCGCGTACGGTGCCCGCGAGGGTCTGGGTCAGGCTCTGGTGCGGGGCGAAATGCTTCTTGAGATCCTTGATCTCGAGCAGTACGTCGTTCTCTTTGTCGCTCATTTGCCGCACCTCCAGCAGGCTACCATGTGACCGGGCTCAACCTCCACGAGCGGCGGCTCCTCCTGGCTGCACTTGTCCATGGCCTTGTGGCAGCGAGGGTGGAAACGGCAACCCTTCGGCGGGTCGATCAGGTCGGGCGGGGTTCCCGGGATGTACGACAGGCTGTCCACCTTCTTATG
>CAYXQW010000080.1:9682-9922 GCA_964466695.1 uncultured Bdellovibrionales bacterium | reverse complement strand
GAGATCATCATCGGCAAGCAACGCAACGGTCCTACGGATACAATAAAGCTACGCTTCTTCAAGGAGTACACTCGCTTCGAGAGCTGCTCCGAGAGAGAGGCGTAGGAGCTCTCACCAAGATGAGCTGCGTGCTCGTGGTCGATGACGACCCGTTGACCCGCAAGGCGATGATGCGGCTGTGTCGCCAGATGGGCCTCGAGGTCGCCGCCGCCGAGCATGGACGCGATGCGCTCGCATGGA
>CAYXQW010000080.1:0-9672 GCA_964466695.1 uncultured Bdellovibrionales bacterium | reverse complement strand
CTTGCGCACGTTCACCACGGTAAAGCTGATGGCCGCCGCCAGCAGCGCCAGGATGACGGCAGAAAAAGCAATCATCAGGCTGCGCGAGACATCTTGCAGCGCCCCATCGGCCAGGGCTTTGAGCGCCGGGCCCATGGGAATCATGGTGGCCACCAGGCCGAGCATGGGCGCGACGCGCTCACATGGATGCAAAATGGGCACGCGGATGTGGTCCTGCTCGATCTGATGATGCCCGAGCTCGACGGCTTCGGTTTCCTCGAGGCTTTGCAAAAGCAGCCGAAGTTGTTGCGGCCTGCCGTTATCCTCATGACCGGCGCGCCCGATGTTTACGGGCGGATGAAGAGCAGCTCCCTCGGAGCCATAGACTTCGTCGAGAAGCCGGTGCAGAGCGAGGACCTCACGCGGCGGCTCGAGCGCACGCTCGCCATCCTGGAGCTCGAGCGGGCGCTGGCGCGCGAGGAGGGGGCGCTGCAAGCCATGCGGCAGGTAGATCGCTCCACGGGCATCGGCACCTATACGCAGCTTCGGGATGTGCTCGACAAGCAGTTTCGCATCGCCGAGGCGGACGGCACGGCGCTCGTCTGCCTCTTGCTCTTAGACCTCGGTCACGCGCGCGCGCTCGCCTCGGGCAGCAGGCGCGGCGGCGACGCGCGCTTGCGGGAGATGACCCAGGCCGTGCACGCGGTGCTCTCGACCTCTTATGTCTTTCGCGTGGATGCCGCGGAGCTCGTCGTGTTGCTGCCAGCGGTGACGGCTGAGGAGGCGCGCGCTCGCACCGAGGCTTTGCGCGCGCGGCTCGTCGCCGAGACGAAGTTTTGCGACGAGGATCTCGCCGTCGGCATCGCGGGCTACCCGTGCTTCGACATCACACAGGCCGGCATGCTCTACCGCGCGGCGAACGTCGCGCTCGCTCGCGCGCGGCTGCAAGACAGCGCGCGGACGGTGGTCTATCTTTAGGTTCTACCCGCGCAGCGCGGCGAGTCCCTTGATGAGCTCGGGGACGGCGGTGAAGAGATCGGCGACGAGGCCGTAGTCGGCCACCTGGAAGATCGGGGCGTCGGGATCCTTGTTGATGGCCACGATGGTCTTCGAGCCCTTCATGCCGGCGAGGTGTTGGATGGCGCCCGAGATCCCCACCGCGACGTAGAGATTGGGGGCGACGATCTTGCCCGTCTGCCCGATCTGGAGGTCGTTGGGAGTCCAGCCAGCGTCGCACACCGCCCGCGTCGCGCCCACGCCGGCGCGCAAGGCGTCGGCGAGTTGCTCGATGACCGCGAAGCCCTCGGGCCCCTTGACGCCGCGGCCGCCCGAGACCACCACGTCGGCGGTGGTGACGTCGGGGCGCGTGCTCTTGACCTCGGCCATGGCTACGAACTTCGTGCGGATGCCTGCGGGCAAGGTGACCGCGAGCGCGGCGACGGGCGAGGGGGCGCCGCCGGGCGCGGGCGCGTCGAACTCGGTGGCGCGCACCGAGCACACCTTCACCGGGGTGGTGATCTGCACGGTGGCGATGACGTTGCCCGCCCACATCGGACGCTTGAACGTCGAGGCGTCGACCACCTCGATCACGTCGCTCGCCATGCCCGCGCCGACGCGCGCCGCGAAGCGCGGGAGCACGTCCTTGGTGGTGCTCGAGGCGGCTCCGGCTATCAGCTTGGCATTACAAGCCTCGGCCACAGCGGCAAGCGCCGCCGTGTAGGCCTCAACCACCATCGCCTCGAACCCAGCGCCGGTGACGACATGCACCTTCGCGGCGTCGTACGATGCGAGTAACGCGGCAGCCTCTTCGGCCTTGGCTCCTATCACCAAGAGATGGAGCTCGCCGCCCGACCGCGCGGCCGCCTTTTGGCCGAAGGTGATCCCGGCGAGGGACGACTTTTTGGGCTTGCCGCCCGCTTGCTCTACGATGACTAGTACGTTGGACATTTAGATGACCTTGGCTTCGTTGTGGAGCTTGTCGATCAGCGTAGCGACGTCGGGGACCATGACGCCCGCCTGGCGTTGCTTGGGCGCCTCCATCTTCAAGATCTTGACGCTCGGCGCTCCGAGGCCGAACTCGCCGAGGCTCCGCTCTTTGATCTCCTTCTTCTTCGCCTTCATGATGTTGGGCAAAGAGGCCAGACGCGGATAGTTGAGCCGCAGGTCGGTGGTGAGCACGGCCGGCAGCGTCACCTCGACGGTCTCGAGGCCGCCGTCCACCTCGCGCACGATGGTGGCCTTCTCGCCCTCGACTACGATCCCGGGGACCTTGGCCTTCTCGGCGTCGGATTCGAGGTTCTCCTCTTTGGAGGCGAAGCTCGCCTCGGGCATGCCGAGCTTCTCGGCGAGCATCACGCCCACTTGACCCTGATCGTCGTCGACGGCCTGCTTACCGAGCAGGATGAGGTCGGGCTTCTCCTCCTCGGCGAGCTTGGCGAGCACGGTGGCGACCGCGAGAGGGTCTAGCGCCTCGTTGCTTTCTATGTGGATGCCGCGGTCGGCGCCCATGGCGAGCGCGCTCCGGAGCTGCTGCTGGGCGTCCTTGCTTCCCACGCTCACCACCACCACCTCGCCCGTGTGCTTGTCGCGCAGGCGCAGGGCCTCCTCGACGGCGATCTCGTCGAAGGGGTTCATGGCGTACTTCATCTGCTCGCTGTCGATGCCGGAGCCGTCGGCCTTCACCCTGATCTTGATCTCTGGGTCTTCGACCCGCTTCACCGTTACGAGTAGCTTCATGTGTAAAACCTCATGGATTGGAGGTGCTTATCTTCCCTACGGGTGGTGCACTAACTACGAACCCTTGCTATGACTGTCAAGTCGGTCTTTTACGAGGAGCGGTCGATGAAAATTTCTATGACGATGGCCCTGGTTTTGGCGATGATGCTCGCGCTTGCGCCTTCGCGCGCGCGGGCGCAATCGGCGGCGAGCCCCTTCGGGATCGGCATTTATAGCGGCGACCCGGGATTCGGTCTCACTGGCAAGTACTGGCTCAACCAAGACCACGGGATCCAGGGCATCGTCGGCTGGAGCGGGGGATACTATCGCGCCCCGGGGACCATACTCGCAGTCGACTGGGAGTATCGCTTCGCGCGCATCGTGCCGCAGACGCCGGTGGTCCGCTTCGGCTTCGATGTCGGGGTGGGTGGCGGCATCGGCATCGTGCGCGAGGGCCGTTGCTACGACGACGTCTTCGGCGACCGGCACTGCCCCGATGGTCGCGCCACCTTGCTCGTGCGCGTGCCGGTGGCGTTCGCCGCCTACTTTCCAAAGCCGCAGATCGAGGCCTTCGTCGAGATCGTGCCCTCCGTGGTGCTCCTGCCGCCGTGGGGCCCGACGGTCATGGGCGGCATTGGCGGCCGGTACTACTTCTAGTTTAACGAGCCAGCTCGCAGGGAGGCAGCTCCTCGGTGAAGCCGTAGGTGGTCCACATGGTGCTCATGGCCGTGGCGCCCTCGTTCGTACAGATCACGTCGATGCCGGAGTCGGTCCAGGTCCGGTCGTAGGTCGCGTTGCCTCGGATGACCTCGTAGATCATCTGCACCGTGTCATAGCCCCAGCCCCAGTATTTTTGGCCGATGAGCCCCACGACATAGCCATCGCTGAAATGCTCGAGCATCTTGGGGACGGTGTCGAAGGCGACCGTGAGCACATCGGCTTGCGGAGCTACCTTCCACCTGTCGAGGACCGGGTGCTCCAAAAACAGCGCCCACGCCCCTGCCAAGAAGAACCCGCGTAATTCGGGCACAGCGCTGACCTCTTGGCTACGGAGGTTATTGTCGTTGTCTTGCGTCACGGGGCCGCCCAAGGTCGCTTCCATGATCGCTGCCTGCAAGTCGCCGTCCTCGTTGCAGTAATAGATGCGGCTGGCGTCGAACGACGTTTGCAGCTCGCTGTTGATGGCGACGACCCCCTCTTGGAAGCCTATCACCCGCTCGTTCAAGTTGGCCGCCGTCGAGTTGCCGGTCGTGATGACGAGGTTGCCGCTCGTGATGCCCCGCTCTTGCAGGGCCCGGGCGAGCACCTTGGCGGCGAGGCGGCCGCCCTCGCGGTTGTCGACGCCGAGATAGGTGAAGCGCTCGCTCGCCGGCGCGTCGGAGTCCCAGGTCATGACCTTGATCCCTGCCGCCACCGCCTCGTTGATGGTGGCGTCGAGCGCGGTCGCGTCGGTCGCCGAGATGCCGATGCCGTCGACGCGCGCGTCGATGGCCTGCCGCAAGACCGGCAACTGATCGTTGAAGGTAGGTTCCACCGGCAAAGAGGGATGATAGAGGATCGAGACCCGATCCGGGCCTTTGATGGAGATGTCGCGTGCGCTGGCGAAGGCTCCTTGCCGCCCGGCCGAGAAGACGATGTTGTTTACGCCCTTCGAGATCCAAGCGATCTTTAGGTCCCTACCCTCCTCGACCTCGTCCTCGCCGCAGGCAGCGAGGCCTGTCGTGAGGATCGAGAGCATTACGAGATAAGACCATGGGGAGATGGCGCTGTTGCGTTCGCGCATGTGTCTAGCCTTTGCTGGCGATGAGCTCTTGGTTACCATCCGAGCCAACCCTCCTGGAGCGAGACCTGTAAGACCTTCTCGAAGACTGGGCGGCCGCCCTCGGTGCGGTAGATCGCCACCGAGTCTTGCGGGCGGTGGTCAGAGCTCGTGTAGCGGATCCTGGCCGTCGATAGGCCGTCGAGGTAGATGCCGTCGAAGGACTCGAAGGCGTCCTTGAGCGCCGTGCCGCGCACCTCTTCGGCCGTGACGACGCCGTGCGCGTCGATGAGCTTCTCGGCCGCCGTCTTCCAGGCCAACATCGCAGCGTAACCATAGACATACTCGATGACCTCGTACATGACGATGGATCCCGCTGGGAAGCCGGAGAGCGTGCGGTATGTCCAGTGCACTTGACGCATAGGCGCCGTACCCTCAGCCGAGGTGTCGTTGTAGTAGACGAATGGCTGTACTCCCCACCACCTCCCCTCGAGGTAGGCATAGGCGTCGTTCATGAAGACCTCGTCGAAGGCCCAGTTGTTGGCCATGACCTTGACATTGAAGTCGAGCTCAGGGTTCGCCGCGCGGATCGTCGCCACCGCGCTGGCGATGGAGCTCGCGGCCTGCACCGCGCTTTTGCGCGGGTTTCCGAACCATAGCCAATCGACCATTTGATAATTCGGGTCCGCGAGCTTTTGTGCGACCTCGGCCTCGAGGTAAGCCAAGATCGCGGCGTCGTACTCGGCCTGTGTCCCCGCGATGGGCAGGGTGAGCGTACGGCCTACGGCTACCCCGGACGCCACCATTTCCTCGGAGACGAGGTAAGTCTTGGCCGCGGCGACCGGCGCCGTGCAAAACCCGCTATCGTTGCAGGCGAAGAAGCCAACGCGCTTGCCGCCTTGCTGGGCGATGAACATCATGGCGAGGCGAGCCGACGTCGAGTTATCGGTTCCTTGGAAAAATACGTATGGGTAACCCGAGGATCTCATGGTGTCGAGGACGAGAGACTCCCCGAACTCGTTGTTTACGGCCGGTACGTTAACGCTCCTCGCCACCTCTTGGGTCGCGGCCAAAACACCGTCGAAGCCGATGCCCACGACTACCTGCTGGTCCGTGGACGCCGGGCTACCTATGGCCTGGAGCGCGTTGCTGCCGAAGGCGAAGATGGAGGAGATCTGGCCCCAATCGCCGCTCGACTTCCAGCTACTATAGGTGGAGGTCGCGATCGAGGCCTCGGAGCGGCCGTTGACGTACTGGTAGCTGACGTTACAGCCGCGCACGCCGCCGTTTTCGTTGATCCAGTTGACGTAGTCGATGATGGCGGCCATCGCGGGCATGGCGCCATCTTTCATGGAACTCGAATCGTCGCCGAGGATGCGTAGCTGCAAGGTGCCGTCGCACCTGCCGTACGGCGCCCGCTCGCGCTCTTCGATATCCAGCAGCGATCCGCACCCGTACAAAGTCAGCGCGCCGGCGCATGCGATCGCCATCATCTCATGAGTTGCTTGTCTTAGTCTCACGATGTCACCCTCGTGGAATCGTAAAATGCCATTGCCTCAAAACGCTCCGCGCAAAACGAGACTTAGGCCCCGCTCGGAGACTGCGGGCACAAAGCTCAGCGGTGCCGCGGTTGCCGGCTCCGGTGAGGCCCTCGTCAGCACGATCATCGCGATGCCAGCCGCTGCCGCCCCGAGGCCCACGGCCGTGAAGATTGTCGCTTTTTGAGCACGGCTGTTGGCATCGCGGCTCGCCTTCTGCCCTTCGTCCGAGTAGCAGAATTTATCGTCGCACAGGCCGCTGGCGTCGTCCCGAGCTTGCCGGGCCTTGTAGCCATAAGCGAGCCCGATCCCGATCCCGACGACGCCGAGCGCGGTCGCTACATAGCCATAATTTCGTACGCTCTCCCTCGTAAAAAGCGGTCCCTTCGCTGTAGCCGTGGCGACCGGAGCCCCCTTCGCGTCGGTTTGCGTGGCGGAGCCAGGCTCGTTGGGCGTGGCGGCGGTCGCCTCGGTGGCGGCCATACGCGCCTCTTCGAGCGTCTGCACCCGCGCTACCGCCTTGCGTACGAGGTCCGGCTCCGCGTCCGACGCCGAAAGAAAGCGGCGATAGTACTCGATGGCGAGATCGCGCTGATTGAGCTTGCGATCGTAGATCGTGGCCACGTTGTAGAGCAGCGCCCCCGCCGGCTGCACCTTGTAGGCTTGTAGATAGATGGCGATCGCGCCGGCGTAGTCCGCCGCCTCGTACTTGGCCATCGCCTCCTCGCTCAACTGCTCGACCTTGGCCGTGTCGTTCGCCCATGACCACGACGGCGCCGCCAGCACGCAACCCGCGCAGAGCATAGCTACGAGGTAAGACTTGCCTCGAAATCTGGAGGCGCGCGATGGCGCCCGGTCAATCTCACGGTTCAACATGACTCTCCTCATACCCGCGATGGTTTCAGTCATCGTCGATCACCTTTATCTTCCGGCCGCTCCTCGCAGAGTCGCCGTCAATGGTTCTTATGACCGGGGCCTCGGCTTCGATAGCACGGATGCGTGGCGTGGGCACGACCTTGGGTGGCGGTGGTGGTGGGCGCGGGGGCGTGACCAAAGCGCGATCGACGTTGGCTTCGTCGCGCCTGTCGACGGTCACGGGGCGCTTGGCCGGGGTGGCCCGGCGTGGCTTCGGCTCGGCTTCGAGCAGCACCTTGGTGGAAAAGCCTTCGGGGCCGGCCGTCACCGAGGTGTCGACGACGACATCCTGGCGTTTGTACCCGGTGCGCGAGATGGCAAAGTATTGGATCCCCAGGGGCACCGTTCGTCCCACTACTTGACCCTGCCACTCGACGGTGGCCTCCGGCGGTTCGCTCTCGAGCTTGACCGTCGCGGATCTCGGCGTGGGCGCCGTCTCCTCGTGCTGCGGCGGCGCTGCCGGCGCCACCGGTACCACCGCCGACGGCGCGGGCGCCGAGGGTTGTTGGTCGCTCGAGGCGGCAAAGCGCCAGGCCAGCCCCACGGTCATGATCGCGCCGAGGATCACGAACGCCAAGACCGCGCCGATGGCGATGCCGAGCATGAGGCGAGAGCGCCTCGGCGTCATCTGCTCGAGGTCGTCGGTTGGGACGAGCATCAAGCTCCCCGAGGGCGAGGCGGAGTAATCGGCGTAAGGGCCGGCGAAAGGCGCGCCCTGTGCCGGGAAGGTTTGTGGAGCGGCTGGTAACGATGGTGGGCGTATCGGCGCGGCCCCCAACCATCCGCCAGGGCCCATCTCGCCGAGCGAGGTTGCGGCACCATCTCCGCTAGCGGCGGCGCGCAACCATGAGGCCGTACATTGCTTGGCTTTCTTGGCGTCTTCGGCGAAGACCGCGCGCACCCTCTCGGCGATCTGCTCTCTGGCGAGCGGCCGCCCGGTGCTGCCAAGATAGCGCTCGACGTCGCGCAGCATATCGGCGGCGCTGGCGTAGCGCTCGGCCGGATCGATACGCAGCGCGCGGTCGAGGATGGCCTGCAGGGCGTCAGGGACGCCGCGGACAAAGCTCGAGATGCTAGGGAGCGGCCCCTCGGCGAGCCGGCTCCTGATGCCCTCGGGTCCGCCTGTGAATAGCGGCTGCCTGGCCACGATCTCCCATATAATGAGGCCGACGGCGAACAGGTCGGCGCGGGCGTCGACGGGGCTGCCGTTGAGCTGCTCGGGGGCCGCGTAGGAGGACGCCACGGTGTCTGTGGGCGCCTCGCGACGCCAGTCGGCGCGCGCGCCGGCGCCCTCGAGGCCGACGACCTTGGCGATGCCATCATAGGTGACGACGACATTGCCCGGGTGGATACTCCCGTGTACGAGGTTGAGCTTTGAGCCGGTTGGCCCGCGAAGCTCATGCAAGTGCGCCAAGCCGGAGAGGATCTCGGCTATCATGCGGAGCAAGATCCTGTGCGGAAACGCATTGCGCACGGTCTTCGAGGCGGCGAGGACCGACGCCAAAAGCTGGCCCTCGAGGTACTCGCTGACGAACGAGGGGTCGAGCGGGTCGTCGTCGACATCGTAGATGGCGACCAAATTGGGGTGCTCGGCGCGCGCGAGCTGACGCACGTCGCGCAACAGGCGCGCGCGCTCGTGCGGCTCGCCTAAGACTCCCGGCAAGGGGTGGCGAACCAGCGCTAGCCGCGGATCACCCGTGGCGCCGCGGTAAAAGGCCACGCTGACGCGGTAGGGGTATACCTCGCCGAGCTGGGCGATCAACTGGTACTTCCCCGCATTGTCACCCATCACGACACCATGCCCTTCTCCTGCCATGTCTACTTCCATGGCCCGTCATTGATTGACTGTAAAGCGGGATCGTCCTCGTCTGCGCCGAAGTCGAGCAGCGTTACGTCATCATCGTCAACATCGGCCTCGTCGGCGGCGAAGTCGATCACCGCCCCTGCGGCAGCGGGACGCGCCCTCTCGTCGGCGGCCATGCGCGCCGCGCGCTCCTCGAGCTCCTCGCGAACTTTGGCGAGCTCTCGTTCACGCTCCGCGAGCGCCGCGAGGCGTGTTCGCAGGGAAACACGCTCGGCCTCGAGCTTCTCGTCACGAGCCCGTAGCAGCGCGGCCTGAGCCTCGACTTTCCGTTGTGCCGCTTGCTCGAGCTCCTTGGCGCGCGCGAGTCCCTCCTCGCTCTTCGTGAGTTTTTGGTCGAGCTTCGTGCGATCGCCCTCGCTCGCTTTGAGCTTTGCTTTGAGCTCTTCGAGCTTGGCGTAGGTGGCGTCGCGCTCGCCGTTGGAGGAGGCGAGCGCGTCCTCTAGCGCCGCGAGCTTCTGGCCGAGCTCCGCTCGCGCGGCTTCGCTCGTGTCGAGATCGGTGCGCCACGCCGAGAGCGCCTTTCGAGTCGACGCGAGCTCATCTCGCAGAGCCGTCTTCTCCGCCTCGGCGCGCGCCAGCGCGTCGTGAGACGCCGAGAGCTCGGCTGACGCGCGGTCGAGGTTTTCCTCGAGCTTTTGCGCAGACGTCTGGCTTTGGTGCTGCTTTGCGCGTGCGCGCTCCATGTCGTTCTTGAGGGCGGCGAGTTGCAGCTCCGCCTCGGTGGTGGCGGCCTTGGCGCTTGCGAGCTCGGTCGTGAGCCTTTGGGTCGCGGCCTTGGCCGACTCGCGCTCACGCGCGGCCTCCTGCTCGAGCTCTTCGAGGTGTTGCCGGCTTCGTGCCGCTTCTTCTTCGGTGTGCGCGAGGCTCGCTGTGAGCTTCTCGTGCTCTCGTCGTAGCGTCGC
>CAYXQW010000079.1:0-9955 GCA_964466695.1 uncultured Bdellovibrionales bacterium | reverse complement strand
GGCGAGGCGCGGCTCGCGGCGTAGCTGCGCCAAGAGCTCGGCGCCGCCGAGGCCAGGCATATAGAGATCCACGACCGCGGCGTCGATCGTCATCGCGGGATCGTCGAGCAAGGCCCGCGCCGCGGTGGCGCCGTCTCTCGCCTCGATGATGTCGAAGCCGCCGAGGCGCAAGGCGTTGCCGAGCACCGAGAGGAAGAACTGGTCGTCGTCGGCGATGAGGATGCGCCGGCTTAGCGAAGTCCCGACCGTCGAGAGCAACGAGCCCACCTTGGCTCGTAGCTGCGCGGGGTCCTCGGTGAAGATCGCGCCCGCGCCGCAGCCGACGCCGCGCGCGGCCGCCTCGTCGGCGCCGATGACGTGTGTCACCGTGGCCGCGACCTCGACGGCCTCGGTCGAGCCTGGGGCGTACACCGAGAGGCGGAGCTGACTGCCGCGCGCCGGCGGGTCGAAGCTGCTGATGAAGAGGCCGCCGCGGCTAAGGTTATCGGAGTGCTCGCGACGGAGCTCGCCGTCGTACTCGTAGAGTATGCGCAGGTGGATCCGAAAACGCTCGTGCCGCCTACCCGAGCGATCCGGCCACGGCGTGCCGCGCTCGAGCGCGATGAGAAAGGAGTCGAAGATATCCCTCTCCTCGGGGGGGAGGAGGAGCGCCACGCCGAAGCCGCTCTCGGATTCGTGCCGCGAGGCGAGGCTCGCGCTCGCTTTGTGCACCACGCGGGCAGAGAGCACGATCGGCCCCTGGCTCGTGCCCGTCGTGATGCTGAGGCGGCAGTATTGTCCGATCTCGAGCAGCGCCTCGCTCGCGATGAACAGGCTGTTGCGCGCGAAGCGGGCGAGGAACCTGTCGCCGCTCGGATAGAACAGAGACAAAAGTGGCCCGCGTGGCGGCGTGGCCGTGCTCGCGTCGGCGCCCGCGCTCTTGGGCACGAAGCTACGAAAGCGCTCCAACGCCGGGGCCATCGTGGTGATGCCGAGCTCCCTGATAGAGAGGTGGCGCTCGGCGTCGCGCAGCGCCAGGGCGCGCTCGGACGGGGTCTTGCCGGCGGCGTCGAGCACGCGCAGATTGCCGGTGCGGGCCGCCTCCTCAACGCGCTGCAAGACGAGCTCGTCGTTGCGTGAGGGTGAAAGATGCAGCACGCAGATGAGGCGCAACGGCGGGGTGTAGATGAGATCGAGCGAGCGCCACACCTCGCTTCCGAGCTCGGTCTGCAGGCGCGCTAGCGCCAAGGTGGCGGCGTCGAAGAAGCGTGGCGCGTCGTCGCAGATGAGCGCCAGGATGTATCCGCGGTCAGGTCTCATGTAGAACGCAGGGTGCCACACGCGCTCGCCGCGGGAAAGCCCGTCTTGGGCGCGATCGCTCAGCCTCGACCGAGGCGCGTGGCGAACGGGTTGTTGCCAAAGGTCGAGGGTGGCGGACGTTGGCCTTTGCGCGCTGGCCTCTTTTCGACGCCGCCCTCCTCGCGCTTGGCGCTCAAGGAGATGCGTTTTCGCGCAAGGTCTACGGCGAGCACGCGCACCGAGATCCGATCTCCGACCTTCACCACGTCGGCCGGGGTTTTGACGAAGCTGTCGGCGAGCTGTGAGACGTGCACGAGCCCGTCCTGGTGGACGCCGATGTCGACGAAGGCGCCGAACGCCGTGACGTTGGTGACGACGCCCTCGAGCTGCATGCCCACCGAGAGGTCGGCGAGCGTGCGCACGTCGTCACGAAAGCGCGGCGGCTCGAAGCTCTGGCGCGGATCGCGGCCGGGCTTTTTGAGCTCGGTGATGATGTCGTCGATGGTGAAGCTGCCGGCGTCCTTAGATTCGTAGCGGCGGCGGTCGAGGCGCGCTATGAGCTCCTTGTTGCCGACGAGCTTACAGACCTCGACGCCGAGGTCGCGCGCCATGCGCTCGACGAGCTCGTAGCGCTCGGGGTGCACGGCGCTCGCATCGAGCGGGTTTTGGCTCTGGCGCACGCGCAAGAACCCCGCCGCCTGCTCGAAGGCGCGCGGTCCGAGGCCCTTGACCGCGCGCAGGTCCTGCCTCCTCGCGAAGGGGCCGTGGGTGTCGCGGTGCTCGACGATGCGCTTGGCGAGCGCTTGGCCGACGCCGGCGACGCGCGCGAGCAAGGGGGCGCTCGCCGTGTTGAGCTCGACGCCGACGGCGTTGACGCAGCGCTCGACCACCTCGTCGAGCTTGCGCACGAGCAGCGGTTGAAAGACGTCGTGCTGGTACTGGCCGACGCCGATGCTCTTCGGCTCGAGCTTGACGAGCTCGGCGAGCGGGTCTTGGAGACGGCGCGCGATGCTGATGGCGCCGCGCACCGTCAGATCGAGGTCCGGGAACTCCTCGCGCGCGACGGCGCTCGCCGAGTAGATGCTGGCGCCGGCCTCGTTGACCATCACCGGGAACGTCTGCTCGGCGAGCCCGTCGGCGCGGAGCAGCTCGCGCACGAAGGCCTCGGTCTCGCGGCCGTGCGTGCCGTTGCCCACGGCCACCGCACGCACGGGGTGCTCGCGGCAGAGCTTTTGCAAGGTGCGCCGCGCCTGCTCGAGCGCGGCCTCGCCTTTGACGAGGTTGATGGTGGTGTGGGCGAGGAGCTTGCCCGTGGCGTCCACCACGGCGCACTTGCACCCCGTCCGTTGTCCGGGATCGATGCCGAGCACGGCCTTGGCTCCGAGGGGCGCGGCGAGCAGCAGCTCGCGCAGGTTTTCGGCGAAGACCTCGACCGCCTCGCGATCGGCGCGGAGCTTGAGCGCCGTCGACACCTCGAGCGCGACCGAGCTTACGAGCAGCCGCTCGATGCCGTCCCTGGTAGCTTTCGCGAGCTCTTTGGCCCACGGTGAGCGCGGGTCGTGGGGGGTCTTCGTGAGCGCGAAGGGAAATAGTGGCTCCCAGTCGAGCGCGAGCGTGGCGCGGAGCACGCCCTCGGCCTCGCCGCGGCGGATGGCGAGGAAGCGGTGGGAGGGGATCTTGGCTACTTCTTCCTCGTACTCCTTGTAGTCGTCGAACTTGGTGCTCTCGTCGCGATGGTCGTCGTGCTTGCGGACGCGGAGCTTGGCCCGGGCCAGGTACTCCTCGCGGAAGCGTTGGCGGAGCTCGGCGTTCTCGGAGATCCGCTCGGCCAAGATATCGCGGGCGCCCGCGAGCGCGGCCGCGGCGTCTTGGACGCCGAGCTCGAGGTTCGTAAAACGCGCGGCCTCGGTGAGGGGATCTCCCGCAGGCGCTTGGCTTAAGATGAGCTCGGCGAGCGGCTCGAGGCCGCGCTCTTTGGCCATGGTGGCGCGAGTGCGTCGCTTGGGCTTGTAGGGGAGGTAGAGGTCCTCGAGGCGGGCCTTGTCCTCGCAGTCCTCGATCTTTTTGCGAAGCTCCGCGGTGAGCTTATTTTGGCGCTCGATCTCCGCGAGCACCGTCTTGCGTCGCGCCTCGAGCTCTTCACGCTCCGTTTTTTGCTCGAGGATCGCGGCGAGCGCGACCTCGTCTAGCCCCGAGGTGGCCTCCTTGCGGTAGCGAGCGATGAAGGGCACCGTGGCGCCCTCCTCGAACAGGCGTATCGCTTGGGCCACCGCGGGCGCGGCGAGCGCGAGCTTGCGGGCGATGAAGGAGATCTGCGTCTTGGTCAAAGGTTCAGTCATGGGCGTTGGTCTCTAGCAAATATCCCGGCGCGGGGCAGGCCGAGTGGTACTTTTTAAGGTCACGTGATCGCGAAGGAGCAAAGATGAGGTCTTTGCAGCCGAAGCTTGCGGCTCTCTCTTTTATCCTCGGGCTTACGGGTTGCCTGCCCGAGGTGCAGCCGAGCAATCCCTACGATCCCGCGGTGCCGCTCGAGCAACAGCAGAAGGCGGCGCTCACCGGCGTGGTGCGCAAGGAGAGCGCGGAGCAAGCGGCGCTGCTCGGGGCCGTGGTCACCCTCACGGGGTCGTACGCGGTCGCGCATAGCCCGCAAGCGACCGGCGCCGACGGCGCCTTCGTCTTCGCCGAGCTCGTGCCTGGCACCTACACGTTAGAGGTGACGCACGCCGCGCACCTCAGGCAGGTGCGCGAGGTCAGGCTGGGGCCGGGCGAGGCGCGCGAGCTCGTGGTCACGCTCGACCCCGCAGGCGCGCTTGCGGGCGCCGAGGCGGGGCACCTTCATGGCACCATCCTGAAAAGCGGTGAGCTGCACCTTGCGTCCGCCGAGCAAGATCATACGGGAATCCTGGTCGAGGTCCTGGGCGCCGGGGCGCGCGCGCTCACCGGCAGGCAGGGCGACTTCGATCTCTACCTGAGCCCGGGTACCTACGAGCTCACGCTCAGCGCCGCGGATCATCGCGCGGCGACCATCGCGTCCGTCCTCGTCGAGGCGGGCGTCACCACAGAGCTGCCCGGAAGCCCGGTCGTGCTCGACGCGAACCCCGGCCGCGTCTTGGGCGTGGTGATGCTCGAAGCTTCGGGGGTGGATTTGAGCGGCACCACGGTGACACTCCTTGGCGGCGAGAGTATCGGCACGGCCACCGATGGCAGCTTCATCGCAAGCGACGTCGCGCCCGGCGCGTACACGCTCCAGGCGAGCCGCGAAGGTTACGTGACCCAGAGCCTCTTGGGAGTTTTGGTCGCGGGCGGTCGCGACGCGGCGTTGCCGACCATCACCATGCCGATAGCGCGCGGCACGATCTTGGGCAGCGCGACCGCGAGCGGCGCCGACACGAGCTTCGGCATCACCGTGAGCCTTATGGGGACGAGCCACACGAGCGTGACCAACGAGGACGGCGACTACCAGCTCACGGGCGTGCCCGTCGGCACCTACGAGGTGCGGGCCGAGCGCGCGGGGCACCTCGCCGCGAGCGCCGCGAGCGTGACCGTGAGCCATGGGCAGGAGACCACCGCGCCCGCGCTCGTGCTCCTGCCCGACCCCGGGCGGCTTCTGGGCGTGGTGCTGCAAGAGGGGCAAGAGACGGTGAGCGGAGTTTCTCTCAGCCTCACGCCTGGGGCCTACACCGGCCAGGCCGCGGCCGACGGCGCCTTCTTGCTCGATGGGGTGCTCGCGGGTGTCTACACCCTGACCGTGACGGCGAGCGATTTTACTACCTACACGGCCCCCGTGCTCATCAACGCAGGAGCGGACACCGACCTCTCGACGATCGTGCTTACGGTGCCTCGCGGGAGCGTCTCGGGTCTGGTGTCGGTGGAGGGGGGAGATCCCGAAAAGCTCGCAGAGGTGCGCGTGCGACTGAGCGCGTCCGGCTACGCGGGCAGCGCCTTCGTCGACGAGCTCGGCCAGTACAGCTTTGCGAATGTCCCCGTGGGCACCTACACGGTGAGCGCCGAGCACGCGGAGTTCAGCCGGGCCTCGGCCACCGCGGTCGAGGTCTCCGCTAACCTCGAGACCACGGTGGCGACGCTCGCGCTCTACAGGAGCACGGGCGACTTCGAGATCAACGGCGGCGATTACTACACCAACGCGGAAGACCGGGTGGTGTCCTTGACGCTCTCGAGCACTACGGCCGTGGAGATGCGGATCAGCGAGAGCCCGGATTTCGATGGCGGCGTGGAGCCCTGGGTGGTGTACGACTCGACCCCTCAATACACGCTCTCTTTGGGTGACGGGGCGAAGGTCGTCTATGTGCAGTACCGTGACGGCGACGCCGTGGAGTCGGCGATCTACTCCTCCTCGATCGTGCTCGACACGACACCGCCGGAGCTCGTGGAGATCCTCATCGACGGCGGCGCCGTCTACGCCATGCCGTCGCTCGCCGGGGTCGTCACCTTGACGCTGCTTGCGACCGACGCGACGAGCGGGGTCGCGAGCATGCAGATCTCGAACGACCAGGTGTTCGGCGAGTCGTTCGTCGCCTTCGAGACCACGCGCACTCACACCCTCGCGAGCCCCACGGTGGACGGGACAAAGCATGTCTACGCGCGCTTTCGCGATCACGCCGGCAACACCACGCCCGAGCTTCTGGCCGCGAGCGCCACCATCGAGCTCGACACCACGCCACCCGAGCTTTTGGGCTTTTCCATCGACTGCGGCGGGGTCAGCGACGCCGACTATTGCAACTCGCCGCTCGTGACCATCACCGTGGCTCCGTCCGACCCCGAGCCTACCACCGTCATGGCGCTCTCGAGCACCGGCGCCTTCGCCGGGGCGACGTTCTTGCCCTTCGCGGCCCAAAGCTCGTTCATGTTGTTGCCGGGCGATGGCGTAAAGACGGTCTATCTCATGCTCGAAGACGCGGCGGGCAACGACACCGGGGGCACGAACAACGACACCGTCATCCTCGACACCGAGCCGCCGTCGCTCGCGCTTGGCTTGTCCGGCGTGGGCGCGGGCGGCGCCGCGAGCGAGAGCTTGATCCACTCGAGCACGGTCACGGTCACGCCGCTCGCGAGCGACAACGCCACGAGCCTCGCCAACTTGCGCGTGCAGATCTCGCGCTACGCGAACTTCACCTCGGACGGCACGACGCCGCTCTTGGAGGGCTCGTGGTGGGCCCTCGACGCCGCGGAGCTTATGAGCGTCGAGCTTTCAAACCCCGGCGTGAGCGGCCAGAAGCGGATCTTCGCGCGCGTGCGCGATCTCGCCGGCAACCTCACCGCGACCGACGCGAGCATCGAGCTCGACGTCGACCCGCCCGCCCTCGCGACCCCCTCGCTCGTAGGCGCGGTGGCAGACGTCGCTTATACGGGCGGCGTCGTCGGCGACGCGGCGGTCGTCTTGAGCGTGCCCTACGCGGGCGCGAGCAGCTTCGTGGTGACAGGCGACGTCGTCGGGGCGCCGCTTACGCGCGAGGCCTCGCCTACGCTCGACCTTACTTTGACCGCCGGCGCTGGCGCGAAGACCATCACCGTCGCGGCGTTCGACGCCGCCGGCAACGCCTCGCTGCCAGCAGAGGCGAGCATCACCGCGCTCTACGATCCCGAAGCCCCCGTGGCGGGCACGCTCGAGATCGAGGGGCTCGACGCGGGCGGGCTCGGGGCGACCACGGTCACGCGCAGCGCGCTCGTCATGCTCGAGCTCGCGGGGGAGAGCGACGGGGCCCAGGGCTCGGGCATCACCGAGATGATGATCTCCGAGGACGCGGGCTTTGCGGGCGCTGTCTGGCAACCGTACACGACCGCGTTACAGTGGTTGCTCTCGAGCGGCGATGGGGAGAAGACCGTCCGCGTGATGCTCCGTGACGTGGCCGGCAACGTCTCGGAGGCCTTCACAGACAGCATCGAGCTCGACACCACGGCCCCCTCGGACCCAGAGATCTCCATCGCGAGCGGCGCTGAGTATACGAATGAGGCTACGCCCATAATCTCGTTCGCGGTGAGCGGCGGCGCCGCGAGCTACTCCCTCAACGGCGGTCCCTTCGTGGCCTGTGTCGCAAGTTGCGCCGCGATGAGCCTCACGCTCCCTACGCCGCTCACTTTTACGAGCAACGGAGACAACGCCGTGCGGGTGAAGTTTCGCGACGCGGCCGGCAACACCTCGAGCGTGGTCCAAGACGAGGTCTTCTTCGACGACGTGGCACCCGCGGCGACGACCTTCGCGAGCGTGACGCCGCTCTCCTCGGGCGCCTACCTCGACATCAACGTGGCCCAAGATGAGGCGCCGGGCAGCGGCATAGACTACTACCTCGTCCGCTACTGGCGGGTGGGAGACAGCAGCGCGCCTTCGGAGGTGCCGTTCGCAGAGAGCCAGGGCCTCCTCCCCGGCCTCATGGCCTTCAACACCTACTGCTTCGGCGTCAGGCCCGTGGACAAGGCGGGCAACTTGGCCGCCACCTGGTCGAACGACTGCGATAACCCCAACACCCCAGAAGAGCAGAACGTCGATACGCTCATCGGGCTGCGCACGAACGTCGTCTCCGGGCAGGCGGCTGCCTTCGGCGATCGGCTGCTGTCATCACGCGGCCTCGTGCTCGCGCCGCGCATGACAGGCTCGCAGAGCTTGCGGCTTACGAGCTGCGATGTGCGGGTAGGCCGCTGTGAAGACGAGGGGCTCGTCACGACCGACCTCGACCTCGGCGCGCTTTGCGGCGCGACGGGCAGCGCCGACGTCGCCGTCACCGAGGATCGCGGCCGGCCTCTCATGTTCGCCGCGTGCGCGACGAGCGGCGATGGGTACCGCCTGCTCTCGCTGCGCGCGCCGAGCAACCCGAACGAGGTCTTCGACCTCGGCTCCTACAGCGTGGCGAGCGCGCTGTTCTCGGCGGGAGGCGCGCCCGAGCTCGGCAAGAGCCTCGCGGCCGCGGCCAACGGCGCCCTGAGCGCGGTGGCCTATTTCCCACGCGCGAGCGTCGCGCCGCCGCGGGTGCGGCTACACCTCTGTCGCGCGAACGCGGCGTGCGAGGATCCTCAGCAATTCGACATGCTCGACCTCGCGCTCAGCGAAGACTTTAAGCCGAGCGGCGGCGCCTACCTCGCCATGGACGCGGGCGAGACGCACCTCTTTATCACCTACCCGCTGCGCGAGCTCTCGGGTCGCGCCGGCTTCGCGGTGCTCGGCTGTGATTTTCGCGCCCACGCTTGCACGCAAGCGAGCGATTGGACGATCACGCGCCTCATAAGTGGTGATCCCGACATGGCCGAGGCGGTGAGCGCGAGCATCCTCGAGGTCGGCGGCGAGGTCTATCTCTACGGGCTTGTGGGCTACACGAACGGCGCGGGCACGAGTGGCCCGCACGTGTGGCGTTGCATCGCGGGGAGCCACTGCGACACCCCCGCCGAGTGGGGCGCGCCTTTGGTGCTCGCCACCGAGAGCTTCGGGGCGGTGTACGCTCGCCCCCGGGACGTGGCCTTCTACCCGCGCGCCGCGTTCGTCTTCGGCAACGAGTATCTCTACGCGGCGGCCATCGATTACATGACGGGCAAGGTCCGCTTCGCGCGCTGCAAGCCCGCCGATGGATGCGGCAATATCGGCGCGTGGGTGCCGATCGACGTGCTCGAGACGGCGACCATCAACGGCCAGCCGGAGCTGGCGGTGGCGCACGGCAACCCGCTCATCTTCATAGGACGCGACGAGACGCACGCCTACCTCATGTCGCCGCGGACGATGGCGCCTTTGCAGCGGGCGCTCGTGCCCGACTTCGAGCGCGGCGGTGTGCTCGCGTCGATGACCCCGAGCACGGCGGAGAGCTGCGACGGGCGTCGCGTGGTCTATAACCTCACGGGCTTCGCCGATGGCTTCGCCTCGAGCGTGACCTCGATGGAGCCGGCCGAGGACGTGCTCCCTTTGACGAGCGACGGCGCCGCCGATGTCTTCGGCGCGCCGCTCGCCTTCAGCGGCTACGACGTGAGCGTCGACAAGCCGCGTTTCCATGCCCGCGGCGGCGAGCTCGTAAATTACGAGGTCTCGGGCGGCAACTCCGTGAAGTTCTTGCACCACGCGCGCGCGGGCGATTGCCACCTCATTGGCTACACCTACGGCGACACCTTGGTCTTGCGCGCTTGTGCTCACGGTGACTGCGCCGGGACCTCGAGTGTGCGCGAGCTCATGCTCGGCGTCGGCGCCGCTAACGTCACCGACATGCGTTTTATGGCGGCGGGTGGTCAAGCTTACGTCTATGCCTCGTACGGCGATGGCGCGAGCGGCGGCATCAAGGTGTCGCGCGCCGCGCTCGATGGCGCCTGCGGGCTCGGGGCTTTCGCCGCGGCGGCCGAGGTGTACACGCCGACGGCCGAGACGCCCGCGCACCTCGGGGTCGTGAGCGACGGGGTGCGGATCTATCTCGCGCACGAGGTGAGCGTTGCAAGCGCGGTCGATGACATCGCGCTTCGGGTATGCACGCTCGGCGCTGGCAACTGTCACGAGGCCGTCGGTTACACCTTGGTGGGGCCGTTCGGGGAGGGCAACTATCTCGGCGGCGACCTCGCCGTGGTCGGTGGCAGCCACCTCTATTGGATCATGCAGCTCGGTGTCGCGGGTAGCTTTGTGCGGCGCTGCCCGCTCGCCTCCGGGTGCGACGCGGCAGGCGAGTGGAGCCCGCTCTACACGCTCTCGACCGGA
>CAYXQW010000078.1:0-9983 GCA_964466695.1 uncultured Bdellovibrionales bacterium | reverse complement strand
GAAGATCTCGACGAGAGAGAGGAAGACGAGAGCATGGACGACCGTCCAACAACTACATCTTCACGCCAAAGGCGCGGCCGCGGCGACAGGACCGAACGCGGGCGGCGTGGACGACGCTCCGACAGCGGACACGAGCGCGGCGAGGCGCGAGAGGCGAGCCCCGGCATGGGCTTGCCGACCTTCGAGCTCGTCGACCCGGCGAGTCTTGGCCTCGGCACGGCGAGCCGCAAAGGCGGAGGCACCGAAGAAGACAAGCGCCGCCGTGGTCGTCGTGGTGGCCGGCGACGCACGCATCGCGGCGATGAGCTCGAGACAGCGCGCGGCAACGAGCAGCGGCGGCCACGGCGCGCGAGCGGAGACGCGGGCAAGGCGATGTCGAGCCCTGCCGCAAATCCGCCCAAGAAACCTGGCCTATTGGCGAAGTTGGCGTTTTGGCGGAAGAAGTAGCGCCTCCTCGTATCATGGAAGACTGCCCGCTGCTGGTCTTGCATGGTTTTACGGGCAACCGCGACAGCTTCGCTCATCTTTTGCCGCTCCTTCATCGCAAGGTCCTGTGCCCGGATCTCCCAGGTCATGCTGCCGCGCCGCCACCTGCGCGCGGGCCCGAAGGGTGGCGGCAGACGATCGCCACGCTCGGCGCGCTGTGCGACGCGCCGAGGTTCGATGTCCTCGGGTACTCACAAGGCGCGCGCCTCGCGCTCGGGCTAGCTTTAGCCGAGCCCACGCGCGTTCGCGCCCTGGTGCTCGAGAGCGGTTCCCCTGGGCTCAAAGACGCTGCGGCGCGACGCGCGCGGCGGCAGCGCGACGAGCTCCTCGCAAAGGAGATAGAGCGCGATGGGATCGAGGCCTTCGTCGCGCGATGGCAAGCGCAACCGCTCTTCGCGGCCCAAGATCGCCTGGCACCCAAGGTGCGCGAGGCGCTCGCCACGAGGCGCCTTGGCCACACCGCGTCCGGGCTCGCCGCCGCGCTCTTGGGCCTCGGCCTCGGTGTCCAGCCTTGCTATCGCCGCGCGCTTTTGCACCTCTCCTCCCACGTGCTCCTCGTTAGCGGCGATGAGGACACCAAGTTCACGAGCATCGCGCGCTCCATGCACAAAAAGCTCAGCGCCCGCGCGGGCGCGCTCTTGACCGAGCACGAGATCTTCGCAGGTTGTGGCCATGCTCCGCACCTCGAGGCGCCGGCCGCGTACGCCGCGGTCGTCGTACGTTTTTTGCGCGAGGCTTCCTCTGCTTGAAGGCGACTCGGTCACCGTGTTACAGGCACGTGGGCTCGCATGTTCCGGATCACCGCCAACATATGCTCGGTCATAATCTTCGCGCTCGGCGCGCTCGGGGCGCGGCCGGTCTTGGCGCAAGCCGGGATCCCCTACCTTGCCGAGCCTGACGCAAAAGCGGAAGACAGCCGCGCACGCGAAGCCCCCCCGCCTCCCCGCATCGCGGCCCCGAGGTCCTCGCCGGAGCCCATAACGGGCAAGCCGCTCTCGTTCTTCATCGGCCTTTGGAGTAACCGACGCGCGGCCATGCAGCGCGGCGACCATGAGACGGCACGCAAGCTCCTCACCGAATTCGTCGAGGCGAAGAGGCAAGCCGGCTGGCCGAGCTTCTTCGCCTACGGCGACGCCTTGGCGATCGAGGCGGAGCGGTCCTTGGCCCAAGGCGCCGCCGAGCGAGGGCGTAAGCTCGCACGCGCCGCCGTGGCCATCGCCCCGAACCGCCCCCACCCGCACTTCGCCTTGGCTCGCGCCGAGCTGGCCGCGGGGGGCGGCCCCATCGCCGCCCTGCGTGCGTGCTATCACGGTGTACGCCTCCGCTTTGGCGAGCCCTTCTATCTGCGCATAGGCATCGGCAACGTCCTCATGGCCCTCGCCGCCGCCACCGCGTTTGTCACCTCGTTCCTCGCGCTCGTGGTGATCTATCGCCACGGGCGCTCGTTGTTCCACGATCTGCGTCACCTCCTGCCACGCGCGGCGCTGCCCGCTCAGGTGGTGGTGCTCGGCTCGACCTTGGTGCTCCTGCCTGTCTTTTTCCGCTACGGGATCGTGATCTCGGCCGTGTTCTGGCTCGTCCTGTTCGCGATCTACTTCGACCTCCGTGAGCGCTTGGGCGCCGCGGTGCTGCTCGGGCTCCTTGCGGGCTTTGCGCTCGGGTTACCGTACCTCTTGTCTCACCTCGGCTACGCTGGCTCGCGCGCCCAGGACATCTACCTCACCGTCCGCGACGCCGGCGCCCAAAGCGCGGCGGAAAGGGTGCGCGCACGCCAATACCTCGGGCCCGAGGAGCTCTACGCGCTCGGGCTGCGCGCGCGCTGGTCGGGCAAGATCGAGGAGGCGCGCACCTGGCTCGACCGCGCATCCGCGATCATGCCCGACCGCGATCTCTTCATCACCGCAGGCAACGTCCGTTACCTCGCGGGCGACCGCGCGGGGGCGGTGGCGGCTTACGAGCAAGCCCTCGCCATAAACCCCGACGATCTCGTCGCGCTCTTCAACCTGTCGCGCGTCTATTACGCGACGACCGAGCATCACAAGGCCGGCGAGCTCCAGCGTCGCGCCATGTCCTTGGACCTCGATCGGGTCGAGGCCTTAAACGAGCAGGCCAAGCGCGCGCGCGGGATCTATCTCGTAGATCCGGGCGTCCCGCGGCGACTGCTCGACGTCCCCTTGGAGCTCGGCAGCAATTATTGGCGTACGGTAGAGCAGCTCTGGCGTTTCGTCGCGCACAAGACCGAGCGCACGACCTTCGCCGCGACAGCCATCGCGAGCATCTTCCTCATCTTCTTGCTCGGGGTATCCCGCAAGGTCGTACGCCCCGCCTCGCGCTGCCCGCGCTGCGGGGAGGCAGCCTGTCAGAGATGCCACCCCAAGCTCAACGATCAGAGCCAGTGCGGCGCGTGTTATCGCGCCTTCATCGATCATACGGGCGTGGATCCCGGCGAGTGCATCAAGCAAGAGATCAAGGCGCACAGGCACCGCGCGCGCGCGGCGCGAGCACGGCAGATCTTGTCCCTCATCCTCGCCGGGAGTTGCCAGATGCTGCGCGGCGCTTTTTTGCCGGGCGTCCTCCTGATGATAGGATTTTTGACCTCGGCCCTGATCTTGCTCTGGGCTCTGGGAGTCTTACCCGAGCTCGCGCCGCGCGAGAGCGGACCACATTGGTTCACCGTCGGTCTCGCGAGCCTCGGCGTGGCCTCCACCTATGTCTTGTCGCTGCGCGACGGGCTGCGCGAGGAGCGTTGACGCATGGCGCTGCGCGGGACCCTCAAAGACTTCGGCATAGCAGACATCCTGCAGCTCGTGGGCCACCAGGGCAAGAGCGGGGTCCTCACCGTGCGCAACGCCGATCAGCGAGTGGACATCGTCTTCGCCGAGGGCGCGATCGTGAGAGCGGACTCCTCTTCCCGCGAGAAGCGCGATCTGCTCGGTCGCATGTTGATCCGCGCCGAGGTCTTGAGCGAAGAGCAGATAAACCGCGCGCTCGATATCCAAAAGCGCTCGAACAAGAGGCTCGGCCAGATCTTGGTAGAGGGCGGGACCCTCGATCGGCGTGTGCTCGCGACCTTCACGCGGCTACAGACCACCGAGACCATCTACCGGCTGTTTTTCTGGGCTAGCGGCAGCTACGAGTTCGCGCAATCGGAGATCACGAGCGAGCCCGAATTCGAGCCCATCCGCGCCGAGAACATCCTCATGGAGGGGTTCCGTCAGCTCGACGAGTGGCCCGCCATCAGGCGCAAGGTGACAGGTTACGGCCTCGTCTTCGAGCGCTGCCAGGAGCTCGACCCGCTCCTGCCCGCGACCGCGATCGTGGGCGACGAGCTGGATCTCGACGGTGCCTTCGGCGAGCTCGGAGATGCCATGAGCATCGGCGCGCGCAAGAACATCGGGCAAAACGAGCGCATCGTCTTTCAGCTCATCGCCCCCGATCGCGACGTACAAAAGATCATCGACCTCTCGCGGATCGGCGAGTTCGACACCTGCAAGGCCCTCGAGCGGCTCATCGACGCGGGGCTCATCGCCGCGCGCAGCGAGTCGGCCTCGCGGATCCCCAGCGCCGACGCCACCATCGGCGGCATCAGCGCACGCTACCGTGGCCGCCTCGTGCCGGCGATATTGCGCGTCGGTGCGGCCTCGCTGATCGTGGCGGGGGTCATCGTGGGGCTCGGGCGCTACGGTCGTGATTGGCCGCGCGCGCTCTGGCCGCGCGCCGAACGGGGTTATACCGATGTCAGCTTGCGATCGCAGATCGCCTTAGGGCAGATGCAAAAACTCGAGCACGCGCTCAAGATCTACGAGGCGCTCAAAGGAGAGTATCCGCAGAGCCTCGACGCGCTCGCAAAGGAGGGCCTTGTCGAAGCCAAGGATCTCTCCTTCCCCTGGCACGAGCCCTACTGGTACCGGCGCGAAGGCGGCGGCTACGTGCTCTTGCGCCCCATCAATTGAAGGCCATGTCGTACCATCACCTACAACCTCGCCACACGAGAGAGATTGCATTTCGCTCCGACTCTCTGGCAAGCTTTAAGAGATCCAACGCCAACCTCGAAGGAGTCCCCGTGCTCAAGACACGATGTATCGCCGTGTTCGGTTCCTTGTTGACCTGCCTCGTCTTCTCGACCTGCGGGTCCGAGGAGCTCTCCCAAGCGACCTGCGCCGAAGACTACGACTGCCTCGCCGGCGAGGTCTGCGAGGCCGCGACAGATGGCGAGAGCAAGACGTGCGTCGCCGCCGCGCCTGGGCAAGAGCGCACGTTCGGTGAAGCGAGCCTCGACTTCACGGACGCCGACGCCACCTACCTCTTGTCTGTGGCCTCCATTCCGACCGGCGCCGCGGCCATCTCTAGCTCCGAGATCTTCTACGCGCTCGTCGCGCCCGCCACGAGCGCCGCGGCGAGCGTGCGGCTCTTGCGCCCGCGCGCCAAGACGAGCACCGGCGCTCCGCTCTCGGCGCAGGCCGCCTTCGACGCCGCTCGTTACGCGCGCACCGTGGCGATGCTCGACGCCTCGGCAGAAAAGCCCAAGGCCGCTCTCAGGCCGCGCCTCGCTGCGGCCGTGTGCGGCGAGTGCGGCGACAGCCTCATGTGCTGGCAAGGCGCTTGCACCGACGCGCCCACGATCAAGTTCACCGACAGCGCCACCGCCATCTCGGGCACCTTGGAGGGAGTACTCACGGTCGGCGCGAGCAAGATAAACGTCGTCGTCGACAGCAGCCTCGAGATCCCTGTGCGCGAGAGCGCCCTCGAAGCCGCCGAGCGCTTCGCCGCCGTCTTCGAGACCGAGCTCTCTCTCCTCGGCCTCGACAGCCACACGGGCGCGGTCGACCGCGACGGCGAAGGGCGGCTGACCCTGGTCTTCACCAACCGCACCACGAGCGGCGCCGGCAACGACATCCTCGGCTTCTTCGACAACCGCGACTTCTTCGACGCGAGCGAGACAGGCGCCACGGGCAACGTCGCCGACATCTTGTGGGCCCGTGCCCCGAGCCCCAGTCGAAGCATCGACAAGATCGCCGGCACGCTCGCGCACGAGTATCAGCACCTCGCCTCCTACGCCATCAGGGTGCAAGCACGCCTCCCGGAGGGGAGACCCGAGGTGCTCTGGCTCGACGAGGGACTCTCTCACCTCATGGAAGATCTCACGGGCTTCGGATCCGCGAGCATCCGTAACATCGAGGCCGCGCTCGAGAGCTGGAACGAAGCACCGCTCGCCAAGAGCCTCCCCGCAACCTCCGACGAGGACAACCAGCAGCGCGGCAAGGCCTTCATGCTCCTACGGCACATGGCCGAGCAACGTGGTGCTGGCGGCGCCACCTCGATCTACACGACCCTGCTCAACGAAGAAGCCACGGGCTTCGAGCACCCGATGTTCCAGCAAGGGATCTCTGACACGCTCGCGCGCTTTCAGCTCGGGGTCTTCGCCACCAACAACGCCGAGGTCACACAGTCGGCGGCCCACGCCTACGACTACCAGGCGACCTATGAGTCGAGCGTGACCGACCAGATCATCGGCATCGACCCGCGCGGCGAGTACCTAGACACCGAGGGCGACGACGTGATGTTGGACGGCCCCGTCGTCACCGAGGCCTCGCCCGACGATAGCGAGCTTACGGATGCCAGCATCAAAGAATCGGGCACGCAGCTCTTCGTCGTAACTGGCGACAGCGGGACCGTGGTCTTGCGCGGCACCGCCGACGCCGACGCCGATCTGCGCCTCTCGGTCACGAGGATCAAGTGATCATAGCGCTGGCGCTCGCCGCCATCGTCGCCGACCCGGTGGCGATCTTAGGTGCGGTGCAAGTAGGCCGCGGCGCCGAGGCGCCCACGGTGTGGTTGCTGCAAAAAAGCGACGGCGCCTCTCTGCGCCTTACGGGCGAGATCACGAGCGAGCTTTGCGCGCTCCAATCGGCCACCGTGGAGCTCTTCGGCCATCCGCAAGAAGGCTCCTTCGCGGCGCAAAGCTACCGCATCGTCGAGCTTTCCGGGGGCAAGCCTCCGACCGCGGTGGGCACGCTCGTGCAGACGAGCGACACGGGATCTTTTGGCCTCGCTGTGGACGACGGTCCGCCCTTGCCGCTCGCCGCCTCGCCCAAGCGCAAGGCCGCGCTGTCAGGCCTTTTGGGCAGCAAGCTCTGGATCGTCGGACACAAGCTCTTGTCCGGTGAGATCAAGGTTACGCGCTACGGCGTGCTGCGTAAGGCCGTAGCGCAAGACTGAAGTCATCTTTCCTCACAAAGAATCATGGAGAAATTTATGCGCTCATCTCTCTTTGTAGTTCCCGTGGTCCTCGCCGTCGCCGCCATCGCTTACGCCGAGACCGACCCTCTCGCCGAGCTCGCGAGCCTCGGTGAGGCGATGGCCGAGACCACGCCCGAAGGCGGCGGCTCGATCCGCGCCAAGAAGGAGGTGGATACGACGAGGCAAAAGCGCCTCAAGGATCCGCGCAACCTCGAGGGCAAGGTGGAGTCCATCAAGACCGGCGCCTTCCCCGCGGTCGCCATCAAGGTGAGGATCGCCAAACCCGCCAAGGACGGCCCGGGCAAGAGCGTAAAGAGCGGCGACGCCATCGTCGTCGTGCCCAAGCTCAAGATCGATGCGGGCAAGGTGGATCTTGCAGACGCGGACACGCGCCTAAACGCCGGCAGCTTCTACCTCCAAGGAGGCGATCGCGTGGTCATCCGCCTCGGCGCGGCGAAGGGAGCCGTCTTCGAGGCCGAGTATATCGAGCGAAAATAGGCCGGAAAGGCATATATGTGTAGTGACGTAAATAACTCGACGAGCGACCCCGCTCCTTTGCGCGGCAAAGAAGAGCGGGGTCGCGTCGCTCGTTGGTACGCCCACCTCGACGCGACACCAGCCTTTCGCCCGGTGATCATCGCGCTCTCGGCGATCTTCGCGGGCCTGCTCATCGCGCCGCAGCTCACCATGCAGTCCTTCCCCGCCGACACCAAGCTGCTCGGCACCCCCGCCAACGCCAACTACAAGGCGCCGCGCGACCTCGACGTCATCGACGAGGAGGCCACGCGCGAGCTTCGCGAAGCAGCGGCGGCGAGCACGCGGCGGGTCTTCGACTTCGACACCGAGCTTGGTGAGAAGCTGCGGCAGAATATCGTCGATAGCTTCGCCCTCGTGCGCCCCTCCATCGAGGCCTACCAGAGCGAGCACCCGGAGATCACCACGTCTCGGCGCTTGCCAAAGAGCCAGGAGCTGCGCCTGCGCGAGGAGCTGCGCGAGCGCGTGGCGGCCGTGCAGCCGCGCTTCGAGCGCGCGCTCGGCGTGACCTTGCGCCCCGAGGAGAACGAAGCCCTCATTGGGGTGCGCTACGATCCGGAGCTGGCCGCGGCGCTCGGTAAGGTAGTGCGTACGGCGTTGACACGGCCCATCATAGAAGACCCCTCGGTCTTCGACCCCGACCGCGACAAGGGCATCACCATCAAGCGCGTCCCCTCGGATGGCCTCGCACCAGAGGCCGTCGCCGACACCCGCAGCATCGCGACCCTCGATGCCGTACGGCAAGGCTTCGCGACGCATGTCACGGAGGTCATGCCCGACCTCCCTCCCGCTTGGCGAGACTTCATCACCGCGGTGGGCGCGCGGTTGCTGCAACCATCCCTCACGCCGAGCCGCACGGCCACCGAGACCGCGCGCGACGAGGCGCGGGGCGACGTGGAGCCTGTCAGGATCACCGCCAAGAAAGGCGAGATGATAATCCGCGACGGCGAGCGCCTGACCCGCAGGCATCTTCTGCTGTTCGCGGAGATCGAAGGCAGCGATGGCCGCACCCCGGTCGTGCTCGCGGCCATCGGCACGAGCCTCGCCGTCTTGTTGATCATCGCCCTCGGCTGGGGTTGGATCCCGCACCGCGAACGCCGCTTCATCTTCAGCAGTCGAGACATCCTGTTCCTCGCCGTCTTGTTCCTCGCCGGCATCGGCACCGCGCGTCTTTGGGCCGTAATCGCGACGGCCCTGCACGACAAGTTCCCCGTCTGGCCCACAGACGCCCTCTTGTTCACCTTGCCGTTCGCCGCCGGCGCCATGATCACGCGCCTCGTGCTCCGCGCCAACATCGCGGTCTGGTTCGCCATCCTCTCGAGCCTGGTGCTCAGCCTCACCATGGACACCGAGCACGGCTTCATCTTGTTCGCCGTGGTCGGCTCCATCATCGGCGCCACCCGCATCCGCGCCATCACCGCGCGCGCCGACCTCTTGCGCGTTGGCGTCGTGGTCGGCGCGGGTCAAGCCGCGGCCGCGCTGGTGATCCAGCTCTTCTCCGGCCAGGCGTCGCTGACCCCCTACCTCATCGCGCTCCCGCTGGCGTTCGCGGGCGGGATCCTCTCGGGCCTCGCGACGCTCGCCCTCACCTCGGTGGTAGAAACGCTCTTCGGTTACA
Organism: uncultured Bdellovibrionales bacterium; assembly: GCA_964466695.1. Classification (GTDB taxonomy): domain Bacteria; phylum Myxococcota; class XYA12-FULL-58-9; order XYA12-FULL-58-9; family JAFGEK01; genus CAYXQW01. Next base: position 1,105 of record CAYXQW010000078.1, on the reverse strand, counting down.
CCACTGATCTCAAGCTCTTGGAGCTCGCCAACTTGAATCACCCGGCGCTCAAGGACCTCATCGTGCAGGCCCCCGGCTCGTACCACCACAGCGTCATCGTCGGCGCTCTGGTCGAGAACGCTGCCGAGGCCATCGGGGCGAACCCCCTGCTCGCGCGCGTGATGGCCTACTACCACGACATCGGCAAGGGCTGTAATCCGCAGTACTTCATCGAGAACCAACGCGCCGGGCAGAACCCGCACGACAAGCTCAAGCCCTCCATGAGCGCCATGGTCATAAAACGCCACGTCAGTGATGGCCTCGAGCTCGCGCGCCGCTACAGGCTCGGCGAGCCGATCCGCGCCGCCATCGCCGAGCACCATGGCACTACCCTCATTCATTACTTCCACCGCAAGGCCAAGGAGCAGGCCGAAGATCCCGACTCGGTCTTCGAGAACGACTATCGCTACCCCGGCAGCAAGCCGCAGTCGCGCGAGGCGGCGCTGGTGATGCTCGGCGACTCGGTAGAGGCGGCCGCGCGCTCCGTCGCCGATCCGAGCCCCGCGCGCCTGGCGGGAGTCGTAGCCCGCATCATCAACCTCAAGTTCACCGACGAGCAGCTCGAGGAGTGTGATATCACGCTCAAGGATCTCCACTCGATCGCCAAGAGCTTCTCCACCGTGCTCGCGTCGATCTACCACACGCGCCCAGAGTACCCCGAGCTACTCAAAGAGCTCGCCAACACGAAGAAACAAAATGGCGATCCAGATCCAAAGACACCACGAAGACCCCGAGATATCGACAATCCAGACGAGGAGCCTCGCCCGGAGAATCTGCGTCGCCTTGGGCTATCCTAAGGCCGAGCTGTCGATCCTGCTCACGGGTGACGATGAGATCGCAGCCCTGAACAAGACCTGGCGCAGCAAGGACAGACCCACCGATGTCCTCTCTTTCTCGCAGCTCGAAGGGCGGCCATGCCCTCGACCAACGCGCGGCGTCATCACCCTAGGCGATATCGTCATCAGCGTTGAGACCGCGCGGCGCCAAGCCCCGCGCTTCGGCAACGACCTCGCGCGCGAGCTTACGCGCCTGCTCGTGCATGGTATCTTGCACCTCATCGGGCACG
>CAYXQW010000077.1:0-10041 GCA_964466695.1 uncultured Bdellovibrionales bacterium | reverse complement strand
CTCGATGGTCGTTGCGATCAATTCTCGCTCGGCGTGGTGTTGTGGGAGTGCGTCACCGGGCGCCGGATGTATCAAGGCGGCTCGGACTTGAGCCTCTTGAACCGCGTCCTCGCGGGCGATGTCCCGGACGCGCGTGAGTTTCGACCCGATCTCTCGCCCGAGCTCGGCGCGATCTTACGCCGCTGCTTGAGCGCCAAGCCCGATGATCGCTATCGGGATATGCGCGAGGTGTCGACAGAGCTCGAGCGGTTTCGTTTCTCGCTCGGGGCGCGCGGGGTGGTGCAGCTCGACACCCTCGTGGATGTGCTCGTGCCGAAGCCCGAGCTCTCGCCGCCCAAGCGGACGCTCGTGCTCGAAGGTCCAGTCGACAAGTCGCCGGAGAAGCCCACGAAGGTAGAAGGCCGGCCGCCCGATTTCGGAGACACGGTGGAGTGGCCGGCGGCCAACGACGGTACAAAGCTCGAGGGTTCGGCGACGCTCGAGCGACCGCCCAATCGTCCGGCCGCTCAGCCTTTGGAGAGGCCGCGCGCTGCCGAGATCCTCGTCAAGGCGGAGGATGTCGGCGCTATAGCGCGGCCTCCTTTCGTTCCGGTCAAAGGAGAAGGGGCTGGGGCGCATGCGCGCGTTCGGCCCGCTACCGTCCGCTCCGCCTCGAGCTCTCGCGCGATGGTGGTGGGGAGCGTCCTTTTTACCTCGTCTGTTATCGCCGGGCTTGCGATCTTCAACTTTTGGCGCGCGCGGCCGGCCCCGGTCGTGGCCGTACCCGTGGTTGAGGTCATAAAGCCGGCGGAGGCTCTAGCTCCGCCACCTGTCGTCTCGCCTCCCGCGCCAGTTACCGCACAGGAAGGCGATGTCATCCCGAGCAACATCCCCGCATCGCTCGCAGAGCAGCAGGTCACCGAGGATGAGCACGAGGAGGGCGATCCCAAAAAAGCGCGGCCGGCCAGCGCCCCCAAGGCGCGGCGCGCGGAGGCCGCACGGCCTGGAGGTTACCTCACCCTCAGATCGGTAGGTCCCTGGGTGGAGGTGTTCGACGGTAAGCGGCGCCTCGGCGCGACGCCGCTCAATCGCTTGAGCATCCCGGCGGGATCTTACCGGCTGCGGCTGCTCAACCGGGGAGCGAACGTCGACAAGCTCATCGATGTGGTGATCTCGGAGAACGAAGAGGCTGTGCACACGGTCAACACCTCGTCGTAGGCTCTCTCCCTGTTGGCTCCGCGTGCCTCTTGGGCTATTAGCCTCTGCCCATGAGCACCATCTCCGATACGTCCGATGCGATGCAGGCAATCGTCAGTTTGTGTAAGCGCCGTGGCTTCGTCTTCCAGTCGAGCGAGATCTATGGAGGGCTAAAGAGCGCCTACGATTACGGCCCGCTTGGCGTCGAGCTCAAGCGCAACATCATGCAAGAGTGGTGGCGCACCATGGTGCACGAGCGCGAGGACGTGGTCGGCATCGATGCTTCGATCATCATGCACTCGAAGGTGTGGGAGTCCTCGGGGCACCTCGCCGGCTTCTCCGACCCTCTGGTCGACTGCATGAACTGTAAGGAGCGTTTTCGCGCCGACAAGGCGCCGCGGGCGGCCCCAGGCACCGAGGTCGAGTTCCTCGAGGGGGGCAAGAAGGGCGGCAAGAAAACCCGCGGGGTGGTAGAGGCGCGCGGGTATGTATGCCCCGAGTGTGGCTCGCCGCTGCTCTCCGAGGAGCGGCAGTTCAACCTCATGTTCCGCACCCAGCTCGGTCCTTTGGACACGCTCGGACAAATCGCGAGCCTCGTCGAGCAGAGCCAGGGCATAACGAGCCAAGAGCTCAAAAAGCGCCTCGAGGCGCTCGTGCGCGAGAGCGCCGTTTATCTTCGTCCCGAGACGGCGCAGGCCATGTTCGTGCAGTTTCTGAACGTGCAGCAGAGCATGTCGATGAAGGTGCCGTTTGGCATCGCGCAGATGGGCAGGAGCTTCCGCAACGAGATCACGGTCGAGCACTTCATCTTCCGCTCGGTGGAGTTCGAGCAGATGGAGATGGAGTTCTTCGTCGAGCCTGGCACCCAGGCGCGTTGGCTCGAGTACTGGCGCGAGGAGCGCATGGCGTGGTGGCGACGCTACGCCAACCACAAGGACCGTTTTCGCACGCGGCCGCACGCACCAGACGAGCTCGCGCATTACGCCGACGCTTGTTACGACATCGAGTACGAGTACCCGTGGGGCTTCGGGGAGCTCGAGGGTATCGCGAGCCGCACCGACTACGATCTCAAGAAGCATCAGGAGGGATCGGGCACCAAGCTTAGCTACTTTGATCAGCAAAAGCCCGACCCAAAGACGGGCAAGCCCGGTTGGCGTTATCTCCCCTACGTCATCGAGCCCGCGGCGGGGGCCACGCGCGCCGTGCTCGTCTACCTGCTCGACGCGTACACCGTCGAGGCTATCCCCGACGCCAAGGGCGAGGACGCCACGCGAGTGGTGTTGCGCCTGCACCCGCGTCTTGCGCCCATCAAGGCGGCGGTGCTTCCTCTGGTGAAGAAGGATGGGCTGCCCGAGATCGCGCGCGAGCTCGTGACGAAGTTCTTGCGCGCCGGGATCAACGCCAAGTACGACGAGCAGCACGCCATCGGCAAGCGCTATCGCCGGCACGACGAGGCGGGGACGCCATACTGCATCACGGTCGACGGCGACACCAAGGTGAGCGAGACGGTCACCATCCGCGACCGCGACACCATGAAGCAGGAGCGTGTGCGCATCGATGAAGCGCTCGGCGTAGTCACGCGGCGCTTGAGCGAGGTCTAATCACCCGATAAGGATCTGCGGTACGGTCGGCCCGGGCGACGTCACGGCGAGGCCCTCGGCTCGCGCCAGGCGCGTAAGAGAGGTCGCCGCGAGGTTTACCACTCCAGCGCCGGGGATTACCCGCAGGTCTTGCCACGTCGGCCACTCGTCGCGCACGATGAGCTTGAGCGCGGCGTTTATGCGGCGTGCGTCGCGCGCGAGCAGCCCCGCGAAGCCCTCGACGTAGCCCGCGCGCAGACCGTGCGCGTATTGATGCTTGCGTAAGAGCGCCTCGAGCTCGGGCAGGTGCCCTCCTACATAGAGTCCGACGCACCAGAGGCGAAAGACGTTGAAGATCTGATCGAAGAGCAAGGATGGATCGGCGATGACTGAGAACAGGCGCGCGGCGAGCGCTCGGTCATCGAGCACCAAGGCGGCGTAGACGGCCTCGACGCTCGCGGTCGCGCGACCGCCCACGAGGTCGGCGTTTTGATCGAGGCGGTACTTGCCGGCGCGCAAGGCCCGGTGCAGATCTTCTACGTAAGAGATGGCCGCGTAAAGCGCGCGCGTGAAGGCGTCCTTGTCGTGCTCGAGCCACAACTGGCAGTGCGCGTGCGCGGCGTGGGCTTCGAAGAGACGCAGGTAGAGGTGTGGGCGCGGGAGCTGGCTCTGCAGCGCGTCGAGCTCGCGCAGCAACGCGCGGGCTCCTTCCTTGTGGCTCGTGCCGCGTGCCTCGACCGCCGCGAGCTCTGCGCGCGCGGTTTCGGCCTCGGCGGAAGCTTTCTGGAGCTCGGCCTCGCGGTCTTCTATCTGCACGAGCCCGCGCGCGCGCTCGCGGCGCAGGCGGGCCCTCGCCTCGTCGTCGTCGCAGAGCTCCATCTGTTCCTTGAGGTCTGCGACGCGTCGCTTGAGCGCGGCGATCTCCTGATGTCGGCTCGACATGAAGCCGTTGGCGGCGGCGACCTTGGCCGCGAGCGCCTCGGCTTCACGCCGGCATTTCTCGGCGGCGTGCGTATTCTCGTCCATACGCAAGAGGACCGTGGAGAGATCCGCGTCGATGCCAAGCGCCCGCGCACGCGAGGCTTCGTGCTCACGTAAGAGCTCCGCGCGGCTCGCCTCGATGTCGGGCAACAAGCCGATGACGTATGCATCACAAAGCGCGGAGACTCTCATGGTTCCCTCGTGCGGAGGGCGCGACTTGCGCCTCCTCACAAAGCTTGGTTAAGTCTGTCCCTTCTCGTTGCACAGATACACGGGTGCGGCGGTCATGGCGAGGTGTGATGGTGGTTGCGCGTCTTTTGCAAAGGGGGCTCATGCTCGGGGTGGGGCTTTCGGCGACGATGCTTTGGAGCGCCTGCGGTGATCCTTGCGATGAGCTCGCCAAGAAGATCTGCAAGTGCGAGATCGGGCAGAGCGCCGAGCTTGCCTGCCAGCGCCGCGTCGATAGCGACAAGCGCTCGCCGTCTGAGGCAGATCATGAGCGGTGCGCCGAGCTGCTCGATACCTGCACCTGCAGGTCTTTAGCGTGCGGGGACTTCGCGCGCTGCGGTCTCGCCAAAGATCCTGGTATAGACCTCGGTGTCGAGACTTGTCGTTAACCGAGGAAGGACGCGCGGTGCGAGATCACCCTGAGTCGGCCAGCACGGAGCCGCCTAAGTCGCCGATGGATTGGCACCGAGCCATGTTCGTGTTGCCCAGCTTGTTTACGCTGTCGAGCGTTTTTTGTGGCCTCTACGCCATCGTGCTCGCGGCTCCTGGCCACGACGCTCCACGTTACTATCAAGCCGCGGTGGCGGTGTTCTTCGGGATCTTCTTCGATATGGCCGATGGCCGCGTGGCGCGGCTGACCAAGACCCAGAGCGATTTTGGTATTCAGCTCGACTCGCTCGCCGACGTCATCACCTTCGGCGCGGCGCCGGCGGTGTTGGTCTATCATTGGGGGCTGTCGCGGCTCGGCCTCGTGGGCGCCGTGGTGGCGTTCTTGTATCTCGGCTGCGGGGCGCTGCGCCTCGCGCGCTTCAACGTGCTCGCGGCGCGTGGCCCAGGTAGCAAGAAGTACTTCATCGGTCTGCCTATCCCGCTCGCGGCCGGCGTGCTCATGTCCATGGTCATGTTTCACCAAACCGCCTTCGACGTCGACGTGGTGCGTCCGCCGAGCGTGCTCTTGCTCGTCTTGGTCTTGGCCTACCTCATGGTCTCGAACGTGCGCTACCGTTCCTTCAAGGATCTGCGCTTGTCGAGCAAGAGCATCGTCGTCGGCTTTCTGCTCGCGGTGTCGTTCGGCGCGGTGGCCGCGAGCATCCAGCCGGCGTTCGCCTTGCTGACCTTCTTCTGTGGTTATGTGTTGCTCGGGCTCGTAGAGGAGGTCGTGCGTTTTTTGCGTCCACATGAGCGAGGCCGGAGATGAAGCAGGCCCAGGTGCTCGCGGTGCTGCGCCGCCTGGTGGCGACGCCGACGGCGCCGTACGATGAGCACGAGGTGCGCGGGGTCTTGCAGACCATCGCCTCCGAGCACGGCCTCCACTGTCAGCTCGATGCTCATGGCAACACCTTCGTGAGAGTTCGCCGCGGCATGCCGCGCGGTAAGATCGCGTTCGTCGCACACCTCGACCATCCCGTGCTGCGCGTCGTCGGCAGCAAGCGCGGCGAGCTCGTCTGCGAGCCGCAAGGAGGCTTCGCCACGACGGGTCTATGCGGTGCGACGCTCCTCTTCCCGCGCTCCTCTTCGGGGCCGGTGACGGGGCGTGTGCGTAAGGTGTCGGCGGCGAAGCGCACGTCGCGCGTCGTGGTCGAGCTCGCGAAGGACAGCGCCACGCCCGCGCCCGGAGACTTCGGCGTCCCCAAGCTCCCCGCGTTCTCGCAGAGAGCCAATCGTCTCGCGCTCCTCGCCGCCGATGATCTCGCGGGCGCGGCGGCCGTGCTCGTGACGCTCGTCGAGCTCTCGCAAAGCGAGGCGGCGTGCGACGTGACGGGGGTCTTCACGCGCGCCGAGGAGGTCGGGTTTCATGGCGCGCTCGGCGTCGCGCTCGACGGCGGCTTGCCGCGCGAGACGGTGATCGTGTCGGTCGAGTGCAGCAAGGCGATGGGCGACATCGAGCTCGGCAAGGGCGCCGTCGTGCGGCTCGGCGACAAGACCGGGCCCTTCGATCCGCGCGCGACGGCCTCGCTCATGGGCGCGGCGCGCGAGCTCGTCGCGTGTGGCGGCCGGTATCAATTCGCGCTCATGGGCGGCGGACGCTGCGAGGCCACGGCTTTTCTGGCCTTCGGGTATCGGGCCACCGGCATCGCGTTGCCGCTCTTGTGCTACCACAATCAGGGCCCACGCGGCCTCGCGGCCGAGCAGATAGACGCCCGCGATCTCGCTGGCGCTATCGCGCTCATGACCGCGTGCGCCGCCCGCGTCGGCGCGGGCATCGATGATCTCGACCTCTTGCGTAACGACCTGGTGCGAAGCTCCGAGGAAGGGCGCCAGCGGCTGCGCGCTCGTTGAACACGACGATGCCCCAAACAAAAACGGCAGCCGATGGGCTGCCGTTTTTGTACTGCTGATTTGTGGCGACGTTACTTCTTCTTTGCGACCTTCTTCTTCGCAACTTTCTTCACGACCTTTTTCGCGACCTTTTTCGCGACCTTCTTCTTCGCAACTTTCTTCGCCGCCTTCTTCTTCGTAGCCATTGCCAACCTCCAAAGGGGTAGATAGGTAACCAGGCGCAATCTTAGAAATGCTCATTTATCGTGTCAACGAATTTCATCGCCATTTAACCGACAAAATGCGCGTGTCGTGAGGGCGTTGAAGATGGTCGAGACCCAAAAGCGCTTCGAGCTCGTGAGCGATATGCGACCGCGCGGTGATCAGATCCGCGCGATTACCGAGCTAACGGAGGCTTTTGCGCGCGGCGAGAAGCAACAGACACTGCTCGGAGTGACCGGCAGCGGCAAGACCTTCACCGTGGCGAATGTGATCGCGCGCCTCGGTGTGCCCACGCTGGTGATCGCGCACAACAAGACGCTCGCGGCGCAGCTCCACGCAGAGCTCGCGGAGTTGTTCCCGCAAAACGCGGTCGAGTACTTCGTCTCGTACTACGATTACTACCAGCCCGAGGCCTACGTGCCGTCGACCGACACGTACATCGCCAAGGACGCCAGCATCAACGAAGCGATCGATCGCATGCGCCACGCCGCGACGAGATCTCTCTTCGAGCGCAAGGACGTGATCATCGTGGCGAGCGTCTCTTGCATCTATGGTATCGGCTCGGTCGAGGCCTACGGCGACATGTTGCTCACCGTGCGTCGCGGCGAGCAGGTGTCGCGTGAGCATGTGCTCGCGCGGCTCATCGCGATCCAGTTCGAGCGCAACGACGTCGACTTCCACCGCGGCACGTTTCGTGTGCGCGGCGACGTGGTGGAGGTCTTCCCCGCGCACGAGCTCGAGCACGCGCTGCGGCTCGAGTGGTTCGGCGACGAGCTCGAGGCGATCTCGCTCATCGATCCGTTACGCGGGCAGAAGCTCGAGGCGCTCGAGGAGATATCGATCTATCCGGCTACACACTACGTCGTGAGCCCCGTCTCGCAACGCCTCGCGCTCGCGAGTATTCGCCGAGAGCTCGACGAGCGCCTGGTCGAGCTCCGCGCGGAGCAGAAGCTCGTCGAGGCACAAAGACTCGAGGAGCGCACGCGCTTCGATCTCGAGATGCTCGAGACCATGGGCCGCTGCAACGGCATCGAGAATTACTCGCGTCACCTCACGGGGAGGGCGCCGGGGCAACCGCCGCCGACGTTGGTCGACTACATGCGAGGCGACTTCTTGCTCATCATCGACGAGAGCCACCAGAGCGTGCCGCAGCTCGGCGCCATGTACCGTGGCGATCGTGCGCGCAAGGAGACGCTCGTGCGCTTCGGCTTTCGGTTGCCGTCGGCCATCGACAACCGCCCGCTTAAGTTCGACGAGCTCGAGCGCATGATGGATCGCGTCATCTACGTGAGCGCTACTCCCGGCGGCTACGAGCTCGCCCGCTCTTTGGGCGTGGTGGTCGAGCAGATCATCAGGCCGACGGGTCTCATCGATCCCGAGGTCGTGGTCAAGCCGGTGACTAACCAGGTCGATGATCTCCTCGCCGAGATCCGTACGGTCGTCGCGCGGAAATTTCGGGTCCTGGTCACCACCCTCACCAAGCGCATGGCCGAGGATCTCACCGAGTACTTGGGCGACGCCGGGGTCCGCGTGCGCTACTTGCACTCTGACATCGGCACTTTGGAGCGCATCGAGATCTTGCGTGATCTTCGCCTCGGGGTCTTCGATGTGCTCGTGGGGATCAACTTGCTGCGCGAGGGACTGGACCTGCCGGAGGTCGCGCTCGTCGCTATCCTCGACGCCGACAAGGAGGGCTTCTTGCGCTCGACGAGCTCGCTCATCCAGACCATCGGCCGGGCGGCGCGGAACGTCGAGGGTCGGGTGATCCTCTACGCCGACAAGATGACCGCCTCGATAACGACCGCGCTCGATGAGACGAACCGCCGCCGGCTAAAGCAGCTCGCGTATAATACCGAGCATGGCATCACGCCGACCACGGTACAAAAGCCAGTTCGTGATCTGCGCGTGATCGAAGAGGAGGAAGCTCCCGTGTCTTTGCCCACGCTCAAGAAGGCCGAGGACTTGCCGAAGGTCATCGATCATCTCAAGCAGGAGATGGCGGCCGCGGCCGCGGCCTTGGAGTACGAGCGCGCGGCCGAGCTTAGGGATCTCGTTCGCGACCTCGAGCAACAATACCTGCGCCTCGCGTGAGGGACGAGAATGACCGCTGAAGTTTCGCAAGTGCTCGCCGAGATCACCGACGCGCTCGCGCGCGGGCATGTCTCGCTCGCCGAGGTCGCGCGCCTGCGCGAGCGGGAGCTCGATGCCATCTACGGCGTGGCGCTTCTGCGCTTCGATGTCGGGCACGATGAGGTGGCCGCTACTATCCTCGCGGGGCTCGTGGCCTTGTCCCCCTACAGCGCTCGCTACTGGCGCGCGTATGGTGTCGCGCTGCATCGGCTCGGCGCGTGGCCCGAGGCGCGTCGCGCCTACGACGCGGCGCTCGCGCTCGAGGATGGCCACCCTGCTACGTTGTATTATCGCGGCGAGGTGTTGGCGCATCTTTGCGAGCTCGAGCGGGCGATCGTCGATCTGGATCGGGCGGCGCTCGCCTCCGAGGACGAGGCCATCGCGCGCGGTGCGCATGAGCTCGCGCGGGCTCTGCGAGCGCGGGCTGAAGACGCGACGACCGCGCGCGCCGCTGCCGCGCCGGTACCTCCAAGCGACGATGAGCCCACTCTTACTTTCGTGCTTCGTGACGCGCGGCCGTTGCCGCTCGACGACGGGGGCGCTGCGACGGAGGAGATCACCAAAACGGCGGTAGTGCCGCGGCGTGACCCCGCGCGCGAAAGAGAGATCACGCACACCGCCGTGGTGGTCCGTAACCTCGGAGGCTTCTCGTGACCGAGCTGCGCGTTGCGGGGGTGGTCTTGCCGTGGGCCGTGGGGTCCTGGCCGGCCGAGCCACGCAAGGAAGCCGCGCCTGCGCTCGACATGGCGCCGCTCGCGTCGCGCGCCGCTATCGCCGGCACCGCGCGACCCAAGATCGGTGACGCGGATCGTCTCGCGCCGTCTGCCAAGGATGTCATCGCCGCCGCCGTCGCGCTCGATGTCCTGTGTACGACGACGTCGCGTCTGTGCGCCACGCCTACCGTGCTCTGCGACGCGGTCGACGCCGCGTTCGAGGTGGCCGCGGCGGGCTATGACGAGGAAGAGCGCGCGGCGCGTGCGTGCGAGCTTCGCGATTATGCCATGCGCCAGCGCGGTACCGAGCGGGAGGCGGTGGCGTCGCGCTTGACCGCGGCGTTGTCGGATCGAGAGGGCGCGCGGGGGGCGCCGCTCGTCTCGCCCGCGAGCGTCATCGAGGCCTTGCGGCGAATAGAGGAGATGAGCCTCGTGCTGGTGCGTGAGGCTTTGGCCTTGCTCGAGGCGGGTCGGGTGGTCACGTATCACCAGGCCTAAGGGCGCACGGGCAATCGCATTCTCGAATCGCGCGCAGGCGCAAACTCGAAGGCGGAGGCGCTTAGCCTTTCGCAGCTTGCGCTCCTCGGCGGAGAGGCTCCGCTGTACGCGGCTTTCGACTGGCCAAAGATCCCATGGGTTAAAAGGGCAGCCGCGTAAGGCTCCGCCTCTTCGCCTGCGGTGCCGCGCTAAAGGCTTAGCGTCGCGCGACAGCTACGAGAAACTCATGGATGCGTTAGCGACTCTTCTGGAGC